>JAOZIC010000031.1:5050-18709 GCA_026014605.1 Candidatus Bathyarchaeota archaeon | reverse complement strand
TTGGCTAATGTTTCGAGCAGTTGTAGGGAAAACTCTTCGTTGGGGTCGCCAAAGTAAACGTGGGGCATGTGAGCGCCTTCGCCTTTGTTTTTGAGTTCTAAGAACTTGTCTTCAAGCTTCATCGAAATACCTCATTATTGTTTCTAGGTCTTTGTCGCCTCGTCCAGAATAGTTCAGAACAACCAGTTCGTTTTTGTCGAACTCTTCTTTATGATTCAACATATACGCAATAGCATGAGCTGTTTCAAGAGCAGGTATCAAACCTTCAGCTCTAGACATTGTTTTTACTGCATCAAACACTTGAGTATCAAAAGCACAACCAGCTTGTGCCCTTCCGTTTGCAACTAAACCTGAAATCTCTGGACCTCTGCCCGGATAGTTAAGCCCAGCTGACCTTGTTTTTGACGGTTTTACTTGCCCGTCATCATCTTGCAAGAGTTGCATTACCGCACCGTGCAGAACACCTGGTTTGCCTATTTTGAATGCTGCCGCGCTGTTGTCGGCGTCTAGGCTTTCGCCTCCCCCTTCAACAAAGACGAGTTTAACATCCTTTTCGTCAATGAATGGCCTGAACGCACCTAACGCGTTGCTTCCTCCGCTTCCACATGCTACGATTGTATCTGGGAGTCTGCCTTCTTTTTTGAGTATTTCTTCTTTGATTTCTTTTCCAATCACGCTTTGGAATGTTGCAACAATTTCTGGGTAAGGATGCGGACCCACAGTTGAACCCATAAGATAATGAGTTGTAGTCGAGCACGATGTCCAATAGCGTAGCGTGTCTGAGACTGCGTCTTTTAGAACTCCTGTTCCGATGTCTACTGGGGTTACTTTTGCGCCTAGTAGTTTGATTCGTTTCACGTTGCTTGCTTGCCGTTTGATGTCTTTTACACCCATGAAAACTTCTGTTTCAAGCCCGCACACGATGCCTGCCATTGCTGTTGCAAGCCCGTGTTGACCTGCCGCTGTTTCTGTTATCAACCGTTTTTTGCCGATTTCCTTTGTTAGCAATGCTTGTCCTAGGGCGTTGTTGAGTTTGTGGGAGCCTCCGCATACTAGGTCTTCTCGTTTGAGGTAGACTTTGCATCCGACAAGTTCACTGAAGTTTTTTGCGTAATACAGCGGGGTGGGTCTTCCGGCGTAGTCTCTTAGTAGTCCATTGAATTTTTGTTGGAATTCAGCCGTTGGGTAATGTTTTTCGAAGGCTTCTTCCAGTTCGATTAGTATTGGCATTAAGATTTCGTTAACGTACTGTCCGCCAAATTTTCCATATTTTCCTTTTTTCAACTTAAACACCTGCTATTTTAGTTTGATCTCCTTTGCGTTTTCAACAAAAGCACGAACTTTTGAATGATCTTTAACTGCGGGTTTTGCTTCAACCCCGCTTGCAACATCCACAGCATAAGGCTCAACTTTGTGAATCGCTTCTTGGACGTTTTCGGGGTTTAGTCCACCCGCCAAAACTACTGGAACCGGCGCAACCGCTTCTTTGATTTGTTTGCTTACTGTCCAGTCGTGAACCTTTCCAGTTCCGCCGTATTGGTCTTTGGTAAACGAGTCCAAAAGAATTGCATCAAAATCTTTTAGGTTCTCAACGTTTTCCTCGTCCAGAATATCTGCTTTGACGTAAACCGTTTTAATCAAACGGGTATCTGGTATCTTTTCGCGTACTTCAGATGCGGTAAACGGTTTTTTGCCGTGGATTTGAATTGCAGACGGTTTTAGAGTTTCACAGATTTTAGCCAAATCTTGTACGCTTTGAGGTGCAGTAACAACAACGCTGTCAACAAAAACTGGTACCATATCAATCAACGTTTTTGCCATTTCTAGAGTCAGATTTCTTGGCGACGCTGGAACACCAACAAGAAACCCAACAGCGTCGGCTCCTGCGTCAACGGCTGCCTTCAAGTCTTGTTCTTGGGTTATTCCACATATTTTTACTCTAACAGTTCTCATTGGGCAGAAACAAACTCCTTAACCGTTTTTTCGATATCGTCAGCCATCATGATTGAAGAGCCAATTAAAAAAGCTTGAGCGCCACAGTTTCGCAAAAAAAGCAGGTCCGAAGAATTCATTACGCCGCTTTCGCTGACAACAACTTTGTCTGTGGAAGCTGAGTCCAAGATTTTTTGTGTTGTTTTAATATCGACCTTAAGTGTTCCTAGGTCCCTGTTGTTTATTCCAACTAAATCGGCGTCGGTTTGTATTGCTGACCTAAACTCGGTCGCGTTGTGGGTTTCAAGTAGCACCTCGAGGTCTTTTTTGTGGGCTTGTGAAATCATTTCTTCAAGGCTTAGTTTGCAGTATTTGCGGTCAAAAACTGCTTTTATCAGCAAAACAACGTTTGCTCCGACTTTGGAAGCCGCTTCAATCTGGACTGGACTAATTATGATGTCTTTCATGAGAATCGGAAGCTCTACCGTTTGCCTGACTTTTGTTAGGTAACCAAGAGAGCCGTTGAAATGTTTTGGTTCCGTCAGAACTGAAATGCCTGTTGCGCCGCCATTTTGCATGGCTTTTGCGACATCGGATGGGCTAAAACCTGTTTTAATTGTGCCTCTGGATGGCGATGCAGCTTTGACTTCTGTGATTACTGCGTTTTGTTTGTTTTCAACTATTGCCTTTTTCAGGCTAACAGACGGTGCTGATGTTTTGTTTGCTGTTTCGTAGTAGCCTTCAGCAAGGGTTACTTTGGCGTCGCGTGCAAGCACATCTAGGTAATCAGGCATATTTTGTCTCCAACTGTTCAAGCTTAGCTAAGTTTCCGCCAGAAAATTTGACCAAATCTTTGAGTTTCTTGTACGCGCTCCCACTCTCGATTGATTCTTGGGCTACTTCCAAGCCGTAACCAAAATCGTCTGCTAATCCCGCAACAATAACAGATGCAGCGCCGTTAACTTGGACAATTTCATTTCTAGCGTCATCTGCTTTGTAGAGTCCAAACAAAATCTTGAACACGGTTTCTGCGCTTTCTTGCGGAGCAGTGCCTTTGATGTTTTCTGGGTTTGTTTGTTTGACGCCAAAATCTTTCGGTGACATTACCTTTGTTGTAACTGTGCCGTTTTTCAGGTGCGAAATCTGGGTTTTTCCAATTGTTGAAATTTCGTCTAAACCATCCAAACCGTGTACGACCATTGCTTCTTCGCAGCCAAGCCTGTTCAAGGATTCTGCCAGCGGCTCTGTCAGTTTTGGGTCGTATACGCCTAATAGTTGACCGTTTGCGTTTGCAGGGTTTGTCAACGGACCAAGAACATTGAAAACGGTTCTAATACCTACCTCTCTTCTTGGACCAATAGCATATTTCATGGCAGGGTGAAACGCAGGAGCAAACATGAAACCTACGCCAACCTGTTCGATTGCCTTTTCAACGTCTTCAGGTGCAACGTTAAGGTTAAGCCCAAGCATCTCCAGAACGTCTGCGCTGCCGCATTTGCTTGTAACTGACCTGTTACCGTGCTTAGCAACTGCAACACCTGCACCTGCAACAACAAACGCCGAGGTGGTGCTGATGTTGAAAGTCTTAATTTTGTCACCGCCCGTTCCACAGGTGTCGACAAGGCGTCCGTTTACTTTTGGGCTGATTTGGCGGCAACACTGTTTCATAACCGACGTAAACGCAGTTATTTCCTCTGAGGTTTCACCTTGCATCCTAAGCGCGGTCAAAAATGCGCCTATTTGCGTGTTTGTTGCCTCGCCAGTCATGATTTCCTGCATTGCAGCTGTAGACTCTTCGTAAGTTAGGTCTACATTGTTTACCAGTTTGTTTATGCACTCTTTGATCATGCTTGGTTCCGTCCGTCAAGAAAGTTTTTGATAATTTTTTTTCCGTCTTCACACAGTATCGATTCGGGGTGGAACTGGACTCCCGTAATTGGGTATGATTTGTGGCGAACTGCCATGATTTCGTTGTCGTCAGCAGATTGGGCACTTACTTCGATGCATGACGGTATACACGTTTTGTCTCCAACCAACGAATGGTACCGCGTTGCTGTGAACGGGTTTTTCACGCCTTTGAACAAGCCTTTGCCGTCGTGGCTGATTTTGCTTGTTTTTCCGTGCATGAGACGGTTTGCGCGTATGACTTTTCCGCCGTAAACAGAAATTATTCCTTGGTTGCCTAGGCAAACTCCCAATGTTGGGATTTTGCAGCTCATCTCCTTTAGTACCGCAGAGCAGACCCCAAAGTAGTGTGGGTCTTCGGGTGTTCCTGGTCCGGGGGAGATTACGATTCTGTCTGGGTTGAGTTTCATGGCTTGGTTTAATGTTAGTTTGTCATTTCTGTAGACTGTGGGGTCTCCTCCAAGCTCTCCGAGGTATTGGACAAGGTTGTAAACGAACGAGTCGTAGTTGTCGATTACTAACACTTTCACTGTTTTTCACTTCCTGAAACTTGTAATGCTTTGATTAATGCACGGGCTTTGTGTTCTGTTTCGAACCACTCTTTTTCTGGGTCAGAATCCGCCACTATACCAGCTCCCACCTGTATGTGGGCTCTGTTTCCGTTCGCAACTAGTGTTCGGATGGTTATGGCAAAATCTGCGTTGCCGTTATACGAAAAATAACCAACCGCACCCGCGTAGGGGCCTCTTCGTGTGGGTTCAAGCTCTTCTATTATTTCCATGGCTCGAACTTTTGGAGCACCAGAAACTGTGCCCGCTGGAAAAACGGCTCTTAGGGCGTCGTAGGCGTTGTTTTCGTCTTTTAGTTCGCCTACTACGCGGGAAACTATGTGCTGAACGTGGCTGTATTGGTGCGGTTGCATGAATTCTGGAAGATGCACGCTTCCAAACTTTGAAACTTTGCCGATGTCGTTTCTGCCTAGGTCTACCAGCATTACGTGTTCGGCGCGTTCTTTGGGGTCTGCCAATAATTCTTCGGTTAGCCGCCTGTTTTTTACTGGGTCGCTTACGTGGGGTCTTGTTCCTGCTATTGGGAACGTTTCAACTGACCTGTTTTCAACTCTTACTAACATCTCTGGGCTTGAGCCAACGATTTGGTGCTCGCCAGCTTTTAGGAAATACATGTAAGGTGACGGGTTGATTTTTCTGAGGTTGCGGTAAAACTCGATTAGGTTGCCGTTTATTTCAAAATCAAACCTTTTTGATAAGACAACTTGGAAGATGTCGCCTGCAGTTATGTACTCTTTTGCTTTTTCAACGGCGTCTTCAAAATGTTCTTTGGAGATGTTCACGCTTAGTTGTTTATGCTCCAAAGTTTCTGGTTCATCTTGGTCTTTGAGAACTCTGTTGATTTCTTCCAGTCGGTTTTCTGTCAAGTAATAGTAGAACGCTTGCCCTTTGGTGTGGTCGTAGACTACGCCATCGTCAAAAATTCCAACTTTGACATCAGGAAAGTTTTGGTCATCAACCGTTGTTTGTGGAAGTCTTTCCCAGTAACGAACAGCATCATAGCCGATATAACCCACCGCTCCACCGACCAGTCTTTGTTCCATAAACCCGAGTCTGCTTTTGACCGTTTTCTCGATAATGGCTAACGGTTCGTCGGCTTCTTCTTTGGTTGTTTCGTCGGTTTTTTCGTTGTGAATTGTTGCTTTTCCGTTTTTGATTGTGATTGTTAATGCGGGGTTAAAACCAATAAACGAGTACTGTGAAAGCTTCTTTGGCCCCTCGATAGACTCGAGTATGTATGCGTTTTCGTGTTTGGTGTAAAGTTTTGAAAAAACTTCGAGGGGTGATGTTTTGAAGGATATTTCTTTAAACTTTAGTTTACTGGTAAGTGACGTTTTTGCTGTTTGTTGGCGAATGCCAAACTTTATCCCTCATTTTACAGCTCTCCCAAGGAGCATTGATAGACTACAACGTCGTATTTAAGGCTTCTGAGTACAAATATGTGCCTTGACTTTTTTAGAAACAATAAACAAACAAAAACAACTCCGATTTCCCATGCGTAACTTTAATTAACAACTCGCGAACCTTTTATCACTTGATTACCATGAGCATCAAAAGAAAAAAACGGCAAGACGGAGCACGCATGCCTGCTCAAGGCGCTGGCCTTCTGAGATTCTTTGAAGAAGACACCAGAGGCGTCAAAGTAAAACCAGAAATTGCCGTTATAATGGCTGTAGGCCTTATAGTCCTAAGCGTTGTAGCACAAGCCTTTTTCTAAACACTATTTTTCGTGCAAAACCTCAATGCGTTGAACTGCACTAAGGTTAACAAAGACTTCGCTTCTGTCTTCTCGGCTTACTATTTGTGGAACAGGCTGCGCTATTGTTGACCTTAACGTAACAACCTCAGCGTCAGAAAGCCAAATACCCGGAGGTTCCATTGTTATCGCTGCTAGGGTTCCTTCAAACCCGTAAGAAGGGTCTAATATTGCGATTAATTTCCGCCCAATATGGCGCTCCAGTATCTGGAACACTGAAGGCGGAGTGGGTCCGGCTTTTGACATAGCCCTTCAATCTAACTTTCAATTTGCATAAAAGCTTTTACACCCCAAAATTATGATTTTAAAGCTATTTTTGGGCATATGCTCGAAATGGGGGCTGTCTTTTTGCCCATTTTTTGCACAATAATGTCAATATAATTTTCCAGATTTAATCCTAATTATGTAAAAAAGGTGCGATTCTCGGGTTTTCTCAGAACATTTAAAGTCAAATAAATCGACGGTAGTATAACATTAATATTTTTGGGGCATTCCCTAAAAGATATAGCAGAGGCATCAAGTTGACCAAAGAAACAAACGACAAGTACATCGACAAAGTCGTAAAACGTTACTCCAAACTCTTTGGACTGCCCACAAAACGTAAACTCACGCTGTATCTTGCAGCCTTATCGATACACGGAGCAATCCTTTCGATACTGCTCTTCAATTTTTCTTATGAAAACTTTGTTGTCGGCTTGGGCTTTGGCCTAAACTTTTTTGTTTTCACCCTACTGTCAGACGTTGCCATAAGCCAAACCATAATGAAAAATGACCTGCTCTTCGATTTCAGGCGATGCTACGCGTTGTCCTTTTTTTCTTCTCTGGTTTGGTTTGGGATACTTCTGTTAGGTGGCTTGGTAAGCTGGATTTTTGGAGCTCCAAACTTGTGGATAAGATTCTATTTCTTGGGATTTAGCGGAGCTCTGATTCTTCGAATGCTGGTTCTTTCTGTTGTTTCTTTTGCAGGCTTTGGCGGAACCTTACTATCTTCTCTTTTGCAGCCAGTTTTAGTTTCGCTTCCAATACTATTCATTGGCTCAGCAGTTGGCTACGCTTTAGAGTTGCAGCTTCTAGGTTTTGCATTAACAGCAGTTTTTGTTTCTCTTTTAGCCGTGTATATTTTCAAATACTCAATGGACCGTGTAGGCACCGGAGCGCTTGGGATTGCGTCTTCGGTTTTGTTCAAAGCGTTTTTAGCAAACTGGGCAGAAGACCTCATCACACCAATGGAAACCTTCTTTGAAAAACTTGGACATGAACAAGACGTCAATGTTTCCATGTTAACATTCAGAACTGACAAAAAAGTAACCGCCGCCTTTGTTGTTCCCGAACTACATCCTGGGCCGTTCAAAAACCTTGGAAGCAGTTTACTGCCGTCCCTGATTCAAACAAACCTGCAACAAAAATGTAATTGTGTTGTTTCTGTTCCACATGGCTTAGTTGGTCATGAACTGGATGTTGCTACCCAAGCTCATAACCAACGAGTTGTACAAAAAATATTAGACATTGTAGAAAGAACCCCGTCAACCAATTCTATGGCATCGCCTCTTGTGCGTACAGAAAGTGGCGACGCAAAAGTTAGTTGCCAACTTTTTGGAGACTGCGCCTTTCTCACCTTAACGATGGCGCCGAAAACAATGGAGGACCTGCCTCAAGAACTAAACTCTTTCCTTGAAGCTGAAGCAAAAAAACTTGGGCTTTCTGTACTTGCAATTGATGCCCACAACAGCATGGGTGGACCGTTTGACGTGAATGCTGCCGTTTCCTCTTTTAAAACCGCTTCTGTGGGTTGCCTGAAAAAGGCTGCTAAACAAAAGCTTTCATCCTTCAAAATTGGAGCCTCAACAGTGGTTCCTCAGGACTTTACTATCCGTGATGGCATGGGTCCTGGTGGCATAAGCGTGTTTGTTGTTGAGGTTGACAAACAAAAAGTGGCTTATGTTACCATAGACGGCAACAACATGGTTTCTGGTTTACGCCAAAGAATTCTAGAGACACTAAAAGAGCTAGGAATAGACGACGGCGAGGTTCTTACAACAGATACTCACTGTGTTTGTGGTATGATACGAAGCGAACGAGGCTACAACCTTGTGGGCGAAGCCATAGACCACGACAAACTTATTAATTACATCAAGCAGGCAACCACTCAGGCTTTGGGCAACATGGAAGTTTCTGAGGTTTCTTTGCAAACTGACCTGATTCCTGATGTTAAAGTCATTGGCGAACAACAAATAACAGAGTTAACGGTCTTGGCTGACGACACCACAGAGCGGGTTAAACGTGTTGCAGTTACTTTGTTTCCTTTGGCTTCTGTTTGTTTGGTTGCCCTTTTGCTTTTTATCCTTTAGACCCATTTTTCGAAACCCTTATTCTTCTTGGTATGCTTTAGTTTACTGTAGGGGAATTTGCTTTGAGTTCTAATGATGAGTTAGTGAAACTTTTCAAAAACCAAATAACAATAGAAAACACTATTGTGGACTCCGTGAAAAACGGCTTAACTGACCTGAAAAATCCGGCAGTTAAAGCTGTTTTGAAGGGAATTTCTTTAGATTCTGTTAAACACGCCGAGATGTATTCATCTGCAATTAACTTGTTAACTTCTACTCCGCAGGCTTTGACGCAAGAAAACCTTGACAAGCAAACTGAACTGTTAGAAAAACACATACGCCTAGAAGCCGAGATTATCCATAAGCTTGTTGAAATAATTCCAACTGTCCAAAACGAGAAAGTTAAACTATTGTTGGATGCAATCTTAAACGACGAAAAAAGGCACCACGATTTGCTGAAAAAAGTTTTAGACATACTAGTCAGCGGAGAAACAATAACAGACAACGATTGGTGGGACGTGATATGGGAAAATGTTCCGTTTCACGGCACTCCAGGCGGATAAAAATCCGATTTTTTATAAAAATAATAGTAAAGGCGAACAAAAATCGCCTATGTTTTTATGCCATGTCGCAGGCTTTTAGCAGTTTTTGCCAGCGTCTGTCGACTTCTGATTGGATGTCTTCTAGAACCTGCTTGTTTTCTGGTTTGAACAGGTGCCTGAATCGTCCTTGTGTTTTCAGGTAGACATCTACTGGTTTTTTCTTTTCTGGTTTTAGTGCAATCACTTTGCTTGGAGATGACAGTTTGTATTCGCCGTATTCTGCTTCCCAAAGTGGGAACACACATGTTTCTGTTGCTAGTCTTGCGATTTCTACTGATTTTCCGGTTTCGCTTCTCCATCCTCTTGGGCATGGCGCAAAGGTGTGTAGGAATGCTGGTCCGTTTACTTCCATTCCTTTTCTGGCTTTTACTACTAGGTCTTTCCAGTATGCGATGTTTGCTGTGGCGACGTATGGCATTTCGTGGGCGACCATGATGTCTGCGATTGGTTTTTTGTGTTCAGCTTTTCCGGGGATTACTTTTCCTGCTGGAGAAGTTGTTGTCCATGCTCCGTGTGGGGTGCCTCCGCTTCTTTGGATTCCTGTGTTCATGTATGCTTCGTTGTCGTATAGTACGTAGAGGAAGTCGTGTCCTCGTTCAACTGCGCCTGATAGTGCTTGGAAGCCGATGTCGAAGGTTCCGCCGTCTCCTGCGAATGCAACAACGTCGACGTGTTCGTCTTTTATTCGTCCTTTCTTTCTTAGAATTTTGATTGCGGATTCTATTCCGGCCGCGTTTGCTGCTGCTGTTTCGAAAGCTGTGTGTATCCATGGGATGTTCCATGAGGTGTATGGGTAGATTGTTGAAACTACTTCCATACAGCCAGTTGCGTTAGTTGCGATTATTGGTCCTCGTGCAGCTTTCATTATCAAACGAAGAGCTACTGCTGGTCCACATCCTGCGCATGCTCGGTGTCCAGAAGCGAACTTTTCAGGTATTTGAGTGAATTCTTTGCTTGTAAATTTCCATTCTGACATACTTCTCACCATTTACTCCCTTAATCCCAAGAATTGAATCGGTTTATCCACCTGTCCAGTTTGGGCAATCTTTTGCAAGGTGCTGTAAATGCGGTTAATCAACTTTGGTGGAATATCCCTTCCACCCAAACCGTAGATGTAGTTCACTAGTTGTGGCCTGTCTGCCAAATCGTAAACAGAGTGGCGTATTTCGTGGAAGAGAGGTCCTCCGTTTCCGCCGAAACTGCATGCTCGGTCCATAACTGCAACAGCTTTCTTTCCTGCAAGGTTGCTGACTATGTCTTCGACTGGTAGCGGCCTAAATGTTCTGAGTCTGAGTAGTCCTGCTTTGATTCCTTTTTCGCGCAGTTCATCTACCACAGTTTTTACTGTTCCTGCAGTTGAGCCAATACAAACTACTGCGATTTCTGCGTCGTCAAGCTTGTATGCTTCAACTAAGCCGTTTCCGTAGCTGCGTCCACTCAGTTTCGCGTAATCGGCGTGAACCTTTTTGATAACTTCAAGAGCTTTTCTCATGGATTCTTCTTGTTGCCGTTTGTGTTCAAAGTAATAATCATGAAGGTCTAAAGGTCCAATCGTCAACGGGTTTGCTGGGTCAAGCTTGAAAGGAACTATGTCGCCTTTGTGGTTCATTACTTGTGGGACTTGTCTTGTTCCAACAAAGTTTTTCACTGCTTGGTCAGGAAGAACTTCAACGTTTTCGAGTGTGTGACTTAATACGAAACCGTCCAAACCAACCATTGTTGGAAGTATTACATCCAAGTTTTCTGCTATTTTGAATGCTTGAATTATTGAATCGTAGGCTTCTTGGCTGTTTTCTGCGTAGATTTGCAGCCATCCGATATCTCGTTCAGACATAGCATCAGAGTGGTCACAGTGAATGTTGATTGGAGCTGATAATGCTCTGTTTACTACAGACATTACAATGGGGGCTCGGCAACCTGAAGCAACACCTAACATTTCGTGCATCAAGGCTAGACCTGCTGATGCTGTTGCGGTGAATACTCGTGCGCCTGTTGCTGACGCGGTTATACTGCATGCCATTGCTGTGTGTTCTGATTCTACACAAACAAACGCGGTGTCTACTTCGCCGTCTGCGACGTATTCGCTGAATTTTTCTACGATAATTGTTTGTGGTGTAATTGGGTACGCCGCAACTACGTCCACGTCACATTGCTTAACTGCGAGTGCTACTGCGTTGTCTCCGTTCAGGGGCACAGTTTTTTGTTCTACTTTAGCCAATATTACCTACTCCTTTCCTTCCAAAACCATTTCGATTGCGTCTGCGGGGCATTCGTTGGCGCAAATTCCGCAGCCTTTACAGAAATCGAAATCAAAAACCATCTCGTTGGTTTCCACGTTATGTTTTACTGCGCCTTCTGGACAGTAAATGTGACAGAACATACATCTGGTGCACTTTTCTGTGTTCCATACTGGCTTGTATGAGCGCCAATCTCCAGTTTTGTATTCTGTGCTAGATTTCCAGCAGGCACCACCCAACGGAATGTCTTTCCAGCCTTTCTTTTGTGTGCTCATTCAGATTTTGCCTCCTTGAATGCTTCTTTTATTACTCCCATGTTCTTTTCTGCAAGAGGACCTGGAAAACGTTCTTTCAAAGCTTGTTCTATGCTTTCCATTGCTACTATGTTTGTAGCGCGGGCAACTACTCCAAGCATTGCAGTGTTTGTAATTGGTCGCCCAAGAATCCTCATTGCAAGTTCAGTAGCTGGAACTGTCCAAACTGAGCCTTCGGACATTTTCACTTCTGCTTTCATCTCTTTGGGTTCTTTGGGGCTATTTACTATCAAAATTCCATTTTCTCCCAAACCTTCTGTGACTGGAACTGTCGACAAAAGAGTTGGGTCCATTACTATGGCAAGATTTGGGTTGTAGACTGCGCAATGGAGCCTGATTGGTTCATCGCTGATTCTTGTATATGCTTTCACGGGTGCTCCCATCCTTTCAGGACCAAATTCTGGAAAGGATTGGATGTATTTTCCTTCATGTATTGCAGCCCTTGCCAAAAGCTCGCTTGCTGTCCAAGCGCCTTGACCGCCGCGTCCATGCCATCTAAATTCTTTGAGGACCACTAAACTTCCTCCAAACAGCATCTCACGTAATTTCGGTAAATTACGACATACAAGTTTTCATCATTCTTAAAGATTTGCTAAAATTAGCGTGTGATAACCTCATATTTATGGTAATTTGTTGTTTGGGGTGGTTCTGTTTTTGATGCAAAGAACTGCTTTTGTTTTGTAGTCTACTTCACAGACTAACCTGTAAAGGGCGATGTGCAAAAATATTAAGAGGTTAAATGACAATCTAATGTTTAATCGGTAATTGAAGTTGCTTGTCAGTCTTTGAGGAATGTTCAGTGACCAATAACGAAACCAATCCTGAATGGGATTCTGTTCCGTCAGAAAACGTTGTTCTTATCGGAAAAAAGCCTGTAATGAACTATGTTACTGCATGTATTACTTTTTTCAACAGCGGCGGAGAGCAAGTTGTTATAAAAGCAAGAGGTCGCGCGATTTGCCGAGCAGTTGACACTGTAGAGTTGCTTCGTCGAGCTTTTATTAAAAACTTAGATATTAAACGCATCGACATTGACACAGAAGAGTTGTTTAAGGAAGGGCAACAATCTAACGTTTCTACAATAGAAATAACTGTTTCTAAGGCTGATTTAGAGCCAAAGCAAGAATAAACTTGGCTGTTTACAGACGGTTTTGTTGTTGTTACCCTTTTTTGTTTGCTTTGTCAGATATGTATAAAAGTACTGTACGTTAATGAAGTGGTGTTGGTGAGACAAGTTGGCTGATTATCCTAAAATTGTTGTTCGCCCTCCTGGTCCTAATGCTCGAGCGCTTGTTAAACGTGACTCAGAGGCGATTTCTCCTTCTTATACTCGTTATTACCCGTTTGTGGTCGAATCTGGCAGTAACTGCATAGTAAAAGACGTAGACGGAAACGAATACATCGACTTCAACTCAGGCCTAGCATGCTTGAACGTGGGTCACAACCACCCCAAGGTAGTCAAGGCGATAAAAAGCCAATGTGATAAGTTTCTTCACTACTCAAACACCGACTTTTACTACCAGAACACCGTGAATTTGGCTGAAAAACTGTTCGAAGTAACTCCGGGCAACTTTAAGAAAAAAATACACCTCGGAAACAGCGGAGCAGAAGCAATAGAAACCGCCCTTAAACTCGCCAAATGGCACACCAGAAAACATCAGTTCATCGCATTTATCGGCGCATTTCATGGCCGAACAACCGGTGCAACTTCTCTTACTGCCAGCAAACCAACACAAAGAAAACATTACTTCCCGTTGCTTCCGGGAATAACACATGTTCCGTACCCATACTGTTACAGATGCCCCTTCAAAATGACTTATCCAGAATGCAACTTTAGTTGTGTAGACTTTATTGACGAACAGATTCTGCAAAAATATGTGCCACCCGAAGAGGTTGCAGGATTTGTTTTCGAACCCATTCAGGGTGAAGGCGGGTACGTTGTTCCTCCTGAGGGTTATTTCCAGCGTCTTAAACAGTTGGCAGACAAGTACGGTCTACTGTTAATCGCTGACGAGGT
>JAOZIC010000031.1:1350-4950 GCA_026014605.1 Candidatus Bathyarchaeota archaeon | reverse complement strand
AGCGTCTTAAACAGTTGGCAGACAAGTACGGTCTACTGTTAATCGCTGACGAGGTTCAATCAGGTATTGGACGAACTGGAAAATGGTTCGCTATTGACCACTGGAAAGTTGAACCCGACGTTGTTTGTTGTGCGAAAGCTTTGGCTTCTGGTTTGCCTCTGAGCGCTACTGTTGCTCGTGCTAGGTTGATGGATTGGGATGCTGGTTCACACGCGAGCACTTTTGGTGGTAACCCGTTAGCCTGTGCTGCGGCAATGAGTGTGCTTGAGGTTATCAAAGAAGAGAAGCTTCTTGAAAACGCCGAAAAACAGGGCAACTACATCATGAAGTGGCTGCAAACCGTTAAAGAAGAACATGAAATTGTTGGTGATGTTCGCGGTAAAGGTTTGATGATTGGCGTCGAGTTTGTGCAAGACAAACAAACCAAGACTGCGGGTGCAGATCAAGCAAAAGATGTGATGTTGAAGTGTTGGAGGCGTGGAATCGCGCTTGTTACGTGTGGTGTTTCTACGCTTCGGTTGGTTCCGCCGCTTAGTATAACACGAGAATTGGTTGATGCCAGCCTAGAAATAATCGGAGACGCCATCAAAGAAGTGGACAAACAGACCTCTGCGTGAGGTCATTATTTTTGTTGTTCTAAAATGTCGATGGTTGTTTGGTAACGGGAACTGAGCTCTAAGCCGTTTTCGTACCCCTTTTTTGCGTAAACGTTCTTCATTTTTAGTCGAGTTCCAACCGCCAAATCTTTAACTTCTTCTGCGAGGTTTCTCCAAACAGAAACTCTGATTTTAGTTGAGGAATCACTTAGGTGAAACGATGCAACAAAGACTTTCTCGTTTTTCGCCGTTGTAACTTCCCTGAACTGCGGTGTTGTTGCTACTGTTCCTTCGACAGTTATTGGACCGCCAACTTTTGTTATATCTGCCAGCTTTTTTGTTTGTTCGTCAAGAATTTTGATTCTCCCTTTGTCTCCAAGGTGTATCTCTGGGTTTCCGTCAAGCCCTTCGCGCACGTACCCGTGAGAAAAACGGATAGTTTGGTCTCTTTGAATTCTTCCCTGCTCAACCCAGTCCACTTTGTTGTCCCACAAAACAACCCGCAGTGTGCCAGTTTGGTCAGAAACAATCACGCTGGCAAGTTTTCCTTCTGTCCAATCTTTACGTTTGAACGTTTTTGGAGGATAAACCGAAACCACTTTTCCTGAAACTGTAACATCGTTTAGTCCAGAAAAGATGTCTTTAATCTGAATCTTGAACCTGTGCGTTTTGTTGACGTTTTTTACTCCAAGTTCAGACGCGGTAATACGGGCAGCTGTTTCATCAGTCAAAAAATTGGGCACTTCGCTCTTTTTTTTCTGAATCATTTCCATTACTTGTTGGCGGTTGAGGTCAGAGCGGCTTGACAGAATTTGGTTAATGATTTCTTCTATGCCCATATTGTTTCACTGACTCATCATTTCTTATTGCCACTGACCTCGCATTGTTCTTTGTGCCTTGTTAGGTGGCTGTTGTTAACCTTGTTGGGCACGTTACTGTTAGATTTTGCCCTAACAATGTTTGTATAATCTAAAAGTTTTTAGTTAAAAAAGTAGGCTTTGAGGAAATCTATTCTTCTTCAGTTGTTTCCTCGTCTTTGCCGTAAACCATATACAAAAAGCCTAACGCCAAAGCTGTGAAAATTAAGACTGTTAACATAAGAGTAACTCCAGCGAAGTATGCATCTGCTGTCATCTAAACATCTCCTTAGTTTTATTATTTGACTGTGAAGTATTTAAGCTGTAACCTTCTTCCACTCTTCCATCAGACAATCGTAGAGCCTGTCTTCTTCTTCAATCTTGTCATATAACCCCAAAACATCCGCTAACTTCTGGGCAATAAGGTGATAACAAATGTTTGCTTCCCTATCCATCACACGAAAATAGAAATCGTCGCACGAACAAAACACTGCTTCTGGCATAATTTGGTATTCCCGTTCCCTGCCCACAACTACCCACACAATTCTTCCACTGGGACTGAAGATGTACTTTTTCACCCGCTCTTCTTGAACCGCTTCCCACGCCTTAGTAAACCGTGAACCAAGCGCCTCTTTGAGTTGCGTTAACTGCTCGTCTGTAATTTTTTCTTGGTTTTTCAAATCCTTGCAAACATTTTCGAGAACTTTGATTTCTTTTGGAACTTTCACGGCTTTCTATCCTAACGATTGATTTCTTCTGAATGCTTCTGTGAACTTTCGATGCCAACTTTGATATGCTACTCGATTTTGATTTCTTCCCCAGATGGTACCTGTTTTTCTTCGATTTTGGGAACTGTAACTTCTAACACTCCGTTTTTGTATGATGTTCTAGCCTTTTTCGGGTCAATCTTTGTTGGCATATCGATTTCTTTGTAGTATTTGCGGTCGGGAACATCAACTGAGATTGTCATTTTGTCTTCTGTTCCACGCAGTTTTATTTCTTCTTTTGCCACACCCGGCAGTTCCACTATGACCTTTATTTCGCCCTCTGTGTCAATGATGTCCACCAGTGGCTCGCGTTCCTGTTTCACGTCTATGCACGGTTGGTTTATTCCACATTTTTCGGGGTCGCTTGAGGGCTTGACGTTGCCAAATTCTCGGATTTTTGGTTTTCCATCCGGTCCGATGGTCATGCTGTACCCGTATACGAAAGGGCCCCACTCTGGTATAGTTGAACCGTCAGGAAGTTTGCGTTCACGTTTCATGTCTTCTGGGATGTTGGTTCTGAACTGTTCAAAGTTGCGTTCCATCATCTCTTCCATTTCGCGCATCATGTCATCGATGTCGCCAAAAAACCAGTTTCCAAAAAATGGGTTACGTTTCTTTCTTTTCTTAAACCATTCAGGCAAATCGTCCCCTGACACAGTTTTCACCTAAATGTAAGTACGCCTAGAATTTGATTAAAACCTTTCTAAACGCTACAAACAGTTTTCAACTCAATTTCTTGAGGTGTTCAACAGTCCCTAAAAACGTGCCATCCAAAAGAAACACCTCAGCGCCGTCCATGTCTACACAGCCAGAACGCAAAATTGGACCAATGTATGACTCTGTTTTCTTTGTTTGTTTCTTTTTCTCGTTAATTGCCCTACCGCCCAGAAACTGGTTAAACGAAGGCAGTATGAACAGCTGTGACACACCAAGTTTTACCTTGAATTTTTCATAAAAAGTGTCGGAAACGTCGGTTTTTGGTTTTATGTCCAAGTACTTCAGTAACGATTTTGCCAATTTTTCCTTTTCACACGCAGTTTTCACTAAAACTTGCCTTGTTACTCGTAATCCCATGGGGTCACGAATGGCGATTGTGGGATGAACGTGACCGGTGATTAGGCTTTTGCAGCCCAATATGTCGGGTGTTGGCCATGCATGTCCGTGAAATAAACCGACATCTCCAAATATTTTGCCTGATGCTGGTATGAGTTCTACGTTTTTTGGGAGTAGTGGTTCAAGGTTTCCGTCGTGGTTTCCTAGAACTACTTGGATCTGTCCGATATTTTGTTGGATTGTCTCAAAAAATTTTGGGATTTCTTGCCATACTTCGCTTGATACTTTTGTTATTGCGTCTTTTATGTCGCCTAAGACGATTAGGGT
>JAOZIC010000031.1:0-1250 GCA_026014605.1 Candidatus Bathyarchaeota archaeon | reverse complement strand
CTTCGCTTGATACTTTTGTTATTGCGTCTTTTATGTCGCCTAAGACGATTAGGGTTGTGGGTTTTGTTTGTTTGACCAGTTTTAGTAGTCTTTCTTTGATTTTGTTTGTTTGAGACGGAACATGGACGCCTTTTTGGATTAGTAGCTTTTCCCACCCTAGATGAAGGTCTGCTATTACCAGTGCTTTTTGGCTGTTTTGTTTTAGCAGTAACGCTGGGTGTGGATAAAGCGGCTTTATTTGTGTCAAGCAATCACAGAAAACATTGTGTTTTTCTTGATTAAAAAGTAGGCTGTTAGGTGTTCAATGTTTCTTGGATTGCGTCAAACATTTGTTGGTTTGAAGCAGCAATAAACGACAACCTCTGCGTGGCCTTTAGCGGAACGTCCAGTTCTTTTCCTTGTGGCGTAAGTATGACTCCGCCTGCTTCTCGAAGTATCAAATACGACGCAACCATGTCCGTTACCCGCAGTTTTCCTCTGATGTCAACAAAAGCGTCGGAACGTCCGTCTGCCACGTAGCAGATTTCTTGGGCATTTGCTCCAAAATGTCGGAAATGTTTTCCTGCATTAAACAGTTTTTCTAGTTTTCCGACAAACTCTTCTATTTTGATGGTGTTAAGGTCAACGCCGATTACTGCATCTTGCAGGTTTGTTGTTTCTGATGTTTTGATTTTTTCTCCGTTTCTGAATGCGCCTATGCCTTTTTGGGCTGTGTAGGTTACGTCGTGGACTATGTCGGAAACAACTGCATACTCTACGTCTTTGAGGGTTGGTCCTTTTGAAACTGCGACAACGTTTGCGCAGAAAGGTAAGCCGTGGACTGCGTTGGTTGTGCCGTCCACTGGGTCTGTAACTACGTAGTATTCTGACTCAAAGTTTCCAATCTTTTTGGTTCCTGCCTCTTCACTGACCAAGGTACATGAGACTTCGTGTTTACCTAGACAGTCTATCAATGCTTTTTCTGCTGCTAGGTCAATTCGTTTTGATGTGTCGCCGCCTGCTCCAACTCCAAAGCCTGTTGCAGCTGTTGGTGAGCCATAATATCTGAGGGCTGCTTTTTTCATCTTCTGTGAACATTCAACAATTATGTTTAGCCAATCCGTCATTGTTTTTGCCTCGGGTACAAAATGTTATTTAGAGTTTTTAAACCTCAATGTTAGCGAAAAGACACTTAAGGAAGATTTGTTTTTCTCAATCAAAGGAGCGGGGGTCGCCGAGCCAGGTCAAAGGCGCAGGCTTCAGGAGCCTGT
>JAOZIC010000067.1 GCA_026014605.1 Candidatus Bathyarchaeota archaeon | reverse complement strand
TGCCTGTGCAGCATCTCGATTATTTCGTCGGGAACCAAGGATTGCAATGTTTTAGCCTGCCAGTTTGTTAGAGGAATAGAGATTGAACCGCTGTATTAAAAACTACAGGTAACCCGTAGGTGCGCCTCTGTTTTAGCAAAAAAACAGATAGAATCAAATGTGGAGCCAAAAAACAAAAAATTTATAACTTCCAGTAGGCGTTGCATAATTTGCTAATGACATCAACGTATCTCAAAGAATTTTTGTACATGTGAAGGTCGTGTCATATCTTGGCTGAAACAAAATATTGTTCCCCAAAATGCAATTTGTTCAAGTGCATGAAAAGAGCGGTTGTATTCCAACGAGATAGAATATGGTGCAAATGGACAGACGACGAATGCAACGTAGCAAACTGTAGCTACGCCACATGCGTACGACGACGGCTACTGCCAAATGCAGTGTGCGGCGAATCTGTAAAACGCAGAACAGTTGACCGCAGACCAGACGACGAAGGCCCAATGCCAACTGTAAGATTCAAAGGCAAAACATTACGAAAACTAAAAGACCATGACTATTACTAGCCCAGCACAACCTTTTTTCAACAAATTTACAAAAAACGCTTGACAGCGCTCTAAAAACCCGCGTAAACACACGGTAAGATAGCATAAAGCATTTTTGAAAAGAAAACAAAAAAGTTAGGGAACAAAAACCGCAGCAGCAAGAACAGTAGTCCACTGACCACTTTTTTCGCCTTTTGCAGACTGGGTTATGTTACTTGTTTTGATTATCATGCCGCTGGTTTTGAAAATCTGCTTTTTTTCGTCCCATGCCTGTTCACTGTCAAAGGGAATGCCCATAGTAGTTGCAAGCATTGTTGCTGCCAAATCTTCGGCGTAGTTACCTGCAGCGGTGGCGGCTTGACCAAAAGAGTGATGTTCAGAAAGGTAGCCGTAACTGTTTTTGCTTGACGGAACAGCCAAACCAACAGAAGCAGCAATCAGCCTGTGAGGTTCTTGAACAGAGTTTTTGGACATAACTGCAAACGTTACTTCACCAGGACTAAGCATTGTCAGACCTTTTTCTTTGGTTATTATTTCGCATCCAGGAGGAAGTATACTAGAAACGGTTACTATGTTACAGGCTTGGATACCTGCATCGCGTAGGGCTAACTCGAAAGACTGTAAAAATTCTTTGTGTTTGCCCACGCCTTTTGTGAAGAATACATATCTGGGAATCATTGTGTTCATTTACCACCATTATTTGTTTTATTAGTTTTTTGTTTTTTTTTTTGTTAAGCTTTAGGTAACAGCCACGAAAAGTCCGGAGCTTTACTTTTTCGTACTCCAGCTTTTATGCGCTCGTTTAGTGCATGTGTGATAATTGGCAATGCAATAGTTGCGTCGCAGTAGCAGGTTACGTCTCGTCCAGTAACAGAAACTTTTCCCCAGCTCTTCGCCTCTTCCAAGGTGCAACCTGATAGTCCACCCCACTGTGGGGAATCTGTGGTTATTTGAATTGCATATTTGTGGGGGTAGTAGTATTCTTGTAAACTTTTTCTGCAGGTGCCGTCTCTGCCTTCGATTTTTTGGTCCATGGTTTTTGGAGAAATCGAAATCGCCAACAGTTGTGTGAAATCTTTTGGCACACCGCCGCCAACGTATATGACTGCGGTTTCTTTGGTTTTTTCGCCTATGCTTACGAATTGGTCAAATTCTTTGACTTGGTCAACTATGAGGTTGTGTCCTTTGTTTTTTGCCATCAAAATTGCTTCGCCGTATGCGCTGTCCAGTAGTGCTGGACTGAAGATTGGTACACCGTTTTCTGCGGCGGTTGCGGTTATGCTTTTGATGTTCTTTTTGCTTAGGTATTTTCCCAGCAGGTTCAGTATTTCCATGGAGGAATATGGGGTGTCTGCTTTGAGTGTTAACAGAAAGTCTGTTAGCATCTCTTCCATTTCCCTGTAGTCTGTTTCTATTCCGTAAACGTCGTAGTATCTGTTGATGTCTGCTGCCAGAAGGTCTTCGTCTTTAACGTCTGAGGTGGCTTGCCAGTATCCAAATCCCATGGCGTCTACGATGTCTTCTGAAACGTTTGCGCCTGTTGAAACAATAACATCAACTAATCTGTTTTCGATTAACCAGTTAACTAAAGTCCACTGCCCAGCCGTGCTCATGGAACCTGCTAGACCTAAAACGATTACTAGGTCGTCAGTTTGTGCCATTTTTTCCCATACTTCCACGGCTTCGGCGAGTTTTCTGCCTTGATAACCAGTTCGTCCCATTTCAAAAACTAGCTGAGAAACAGATTTGTTCTCAACCTTGAAACCTTCAACTTTCTTAGTCAAAGGAACTTTCAT
>JAOZIC010000098.1:12246-18852 GCA_026014605.1 Candidatus Bathyarchaeota archaeon | reverse complement strand
CGTGTTAAATTAAAACGAAAAGAGTTTCTGGAACTGGTTGAAATCGCCAAACCAAAAATAGTCTACCAAACGGGCAGAATGCACTTTTTTGCCTTTGACGGCTTTGTAATGTATAGCTTCGAGTGCAGCGACACCGACTTTAAACAGACAGTATTGCATGCAATCGAGTTTTCCAACCAAGCGTGGAGCGAGTAACGCCAACTTCCCCATTTTTTGTAACGGTTTATTTAGGAAGAAACATTTTCCAATTGTTACAGGAGAGAAAAACCAGCTGCCACAACAAATGTTCCAGATTTTCCCGAGGGCTCCGTTCGATTTTGAGTTAAACTGCAAAGTTTTTGGTTTTGGCAAACCCATGCCGGAAGTTTTCGAGAATGGAGTCTGGCGAAGAGCCATAAGTTTAACGTCGGGTAAGCTGGTTCCTGTTGAGTTACGGTCTTTGGGCACGGTTGACAAACCAGAAATTGAAGTAAAACATTTTCTGCCGATTACAGAACAGGAAAAAACTGAACTTACGCAGATTCTGGACGAAATCTTCTCGTTCAGCCAAGACTTAACAGCGCTCTACACGTTTATGGACAAAGACCCCGTGTTAAAAGACCTAAAAAACAGGTTTATTGGACTCAAGGCGGGAAGTATCGGAACCACGGTTTTTGAGCACATTGTTAAATCGATAATTCAGCAGCAGATTTCGATTCGGGTTGCGTTTTCGATAACTAACAAGATGGTAACCAGATTCAGTGAACAAACAAAAATACAGCAAACCGTGTTTTACGATTTTCCAACACCAAAAAAGTTTGCTGAAACCACATTGGAGGAAATTCGGAACTGTGGTGTTAGCTGGAAAAAGGCGGAATATATCAAAACAGTTGCTGAAAAAACGGTAGACGGCGGGTTTGACCCAGAAAGTTTACGTAATCTTTCAAACGAGCATGTTGCCGAGTTACTAACAAAGTTTCGTGGAATAGGAACATGGACTGCCGAGATGGTTTTGTCTGCGGGTTTGAAACGTAACGCTGCGATTCCTGCTGGCGATTTAGGTGTTAGGCGCACGTTTTCTAGTTTTTATTCTGATGACAAGATTTTGTCCGAAGCAGAAGTGAGAAAAATTGCTGAAAGCTGGAGAGAATACACCAAGGACATTGTGTATTACATCTCTTGTATTGAAAGGGTATAAAAAACGCAGATTTTGTTTACTCAGATAAATTCATATGCCATTTCGCTTTTAGTAGACTGCGTTGTCAAAGAAGGCAATAACAATGAAGAAAACATCTCAAATTTCAGGTTTCTACAAGTTAACGCCCCAACAAAGACTAAAACACGTTAAAGATTTTGCAGACCTAACAGACGAAGAAACAAAAATTCTGCAACAAACAGGCGCCCTAGAAATGGAACTGGCAAACAGAATGATAGAAAACGTTGTTGGAGGATTTACTTTACCTCTTGGAATCGCCATGAACTTTGTAATCAACAACAAAGAATACATGATACCCATGGCAATCGAAGAACCCTCAGTTGTTGCTGCAGCAACCTACGCCGCCAAAATGGCACGAGAAAAAGGCGGATTTTACACAAGCAGCACAGACCCAGTTATGATTGGGCAAATTCAGGCTGTAGACATCAAAGACCCGTTTGCAGCAAAAATGAAGATACTCCAAGCCAAAAAGGAGCTACTACAAAAAGCCAACGACCAAGACCCAATGCTTGTTTCGGTTGGTGGCGGAGCAAAGAATCTGGAAGTCAAAGTAATAGACTCCAAAACTGGTCCAATGGTTATAACAGAACTGCACGTGGACTGCAGAGACGCAATGGGCGCAAACGCAGTAAACACCATGGCAGAAGCAGTAGCACCCATGATAGAAAGACTAACAGGCGGCAGAGTATACCTGCGAATTATTTCTAACCTTGCAATTTACCGACTTGCCCGAGCATGGGCAGTAATACCAAAAGATGCAGTAGGCGGCGAAGAAGTGGTAGACGGCATAGTTGAAGCATACAATTTTGCCGCAGCAGACCCATACCGAGCAGCAACCCACAACAAAGGCATATTAAACGGCATAATCGGCGTTGTTTTAGCAACAGGCAACGACCACCGAGCCATAGAAGCAGGAGCACACGCCTACGCAGTAAGAAACGGACACTACGGAACCTTATCATACTGGGAAAAGAACAGCGACGGCGACCTTGTAGGCTCCATCGAGTTACCTATGGCAGTTGGACTTATCGGCGGCGCAACAAAGGTGCATCCAACCGCCAAAGTTGCAATCAAGATTCTGGGAGTAAAATCCGCAAACGAGCTTGGCGAAGTTATGGCTGCTGTTGGGTTGGCTCAAAACCTTGGCGCATTACGTGCCTTAGCACATGAGGGCATCCAGAGGGGGCACATGTCGTTGCATGCCCGTAATGTAGCGATTACTGCAGGCGCGTCGGGGAAAATGATTGACCTTGTTGTTGAAAAGATGGTTCAGGAACGTAAAGTCCGGATGGACCGAGCCAAAGAGCTTGTAGAAGAATACAAAAAGAAGGGAAAACTATGATTGTTGTTCCGGGTCCAGCGGCTCAGAGTCTAGGACAAAAAGTTGCTGAAGTTTTGAATGCTAAAACGGTTGAAGTTAAACTCAAACTGTTTCCTGACGGAGAATACGCGCTACGTTTTGAGGGCGACCTAAAAGGCGAAGACGTAGTAATTGTTCAAACCACTGGACAGCCACAGGACACCAACGTGATGCAGCTTTTGTTGATGCTGGACGCAGCCAAAGACTTAGGAGCAAAAAAAGTAACTGCTGTTGTTCCTTACTTGGCGTTTGCCCGTCAAGACAAACGGTTCTTGGTAGGCGAAGCAATCAGCGGAGAAACATTAGTCAAACTAATCGAAGCCTGCGGAATCGACCAATTCATAACAGTGAACATTCACGCAGAAAACACACTAAAGAAATTCAATATTCCAACACAGAACCTCTCTGCCATAACAACGTTGGCGCAGCACTTCAAAGACCAAGGGTTAGAAGGCGCGTTTGCGTTATCACCCGACAAAGGTGCAATCGAAATCGCAGAAGAAGCATCAAAGGTTCTTGGTGGAGGCTGTGGTTGGCTGAAAAAGGAACGTGACCGCTACACGGGTGAGATTCAAGTTGAAGAAAAAAGCCTTGACGTGAAAGGACGCGACGTAATCGTTTTTGATGACATAATCAGCACTGGCGGAACCATCGCAAGAGCGGTGAAGATGCTGAAAAGTCAAGGAGCAAAACGGGTCTACACCGCTTGTGTGCATGCGCTGCTTATTGGAGAGGCAAAGAACAAGATTATGGAAAGTGGAGCCGAAGAAATCGTTGGCACCGACAGCCTTCCAACTTCTTTGAAAACTGTGTCGCTTGCGCATTTGATTGCAAAGGCTCTATCCAGATAGGTGCCGGACTCGTGGCTGAACTTTTTTTTCTGATTTCAGGTGAACACCCAACTTTACCGGTTTCTGAAGCAACTGCAATCCTGAAAGCAGAAAACTACGACTATAAAATCGTAGAAAAGCTAACCCAAGTACTGCGCCTAGAAGCAGACATCAACTGCATAGAACCAATCAAAGAAAGGTCAGCTATGACGCGCAAGTGTTGCCAAGAAATGTTTGTTTGCAAAGCCGACGAAAACGAAATCTTATCGAACTTAACATCAGAGTTGTTGGAACCGCTTGTTGCAGACAAAAGTTTTGCAGTAAGAATACGAAGAGTCAAAACGGTAAGCCAAGAGATAGACCGCGTAGATTTAGAAGGCATAATTGGCGAATATATTCTAAAATCTGTTGAAACGTCTAAGGTAAATTTGTCAAATCCACAAAGAACTTTCTTTGGAGTATTAACAGACGAACAGTTTGTTTTCGGACTCAAAATAGCCGATGTAAGTGCCAAACCGTTTTCAGAAAGAAGACCAAGAAAAAAACCGTTCTTCCACCCCACAGCAATGCCCCCAAAACTAGCCAGAGTCATGGTGAATCTGGCGCAACCAAAAAAGGGTGACCTGCTGTTGGACCCGTTTTGTGGAACAGGAAGCATGCTCATTGAAGCAGGGTTGATGGGCTGTACGGTTGTTGGTCTTGAAGCAAAACCTCACATGTTACGAGGCGGGTTAAAAAACATCAGGCACTTCAATGTGGACCTGCAGGGGGTTGCAGTTGCTGATGCCCGTTACCCGCCAGTAACCAAGGTTGACTGTATTGCTACAGATCCCCCGTATGGCAGGTCAGCAAGCACGCTGGGAGCAAAAACAAGGTTTATTGTTGAAGATTTTTTGGAAGCAATCAGAGACAAACTTCCAAAAAGCGGAAAAATCTGCTTGGCATCCCCCAAAAAGATACACATCGGTGAAACTGCAGAGAAGGCGGGCTTCAAACATTTGGAGTCCCATTTTGTTTATGTGCACAGAAGTTTAACACGAGAGATTGTGGTTTTCGAAAAAATTTAGTTGCACCTAATGCTTTAATCAAACAACAAAACATTACAGTACTGGGAGGGCACAAAGCTGACAGAATTGCAAATAGTTTTCTTGGGAACCAGCGCAAGCATTCCAACACCCAAAAGAGCCCTGTCAGCGATTGCGGTTAAAAGAAGTAACGAGTTACTGCTCTTTGACTGCGGTGAAGGCACACAAAGGCAGATGATTCAAGCAAAAGTGGGTTTTCACAAGCTAACCAAAGTTTTTATCACGCACCTGCACGGCGACCACGTTTTGGGTTTACCTGGACTGCTTCAAACTATGTCGCTTATGGGTAGAACCAAAAAAATTGAGGTTTATGGTCCGGTTGGAATCAAAAAGTTTGTAGAAGCAATAGATGAAACAGTGCCGCATTCGGGTACTTTTGAGGTTCAAGTATTCGAAAAACAGTCCGGTACGGTCTGCGAAGAAAAAGAATACACCGTAAAAGCCACACAGTCCATACACTTGGACCCCAGCCTAGTTTACGCTTTCATAGAAAAACCGCGACCTGGAAGGTTTAACACAAAAAAAGCCCAGCAACTAGGTGTTCCCCAAGGACCTTTGTGGTCAAAACTTCAAAACGGTATATCAGTTACGCTTCCAGACGGAACCGTTGTGGACCCCCAGACAGTTTTGGGCAAGCCACGTAAAGGAAGAAAAATTGTTTACACAGGAGACGCCGGGTACTCTGAACAGATAGTGAAACTAGCCAAAAACGCTGATGTGCTTATTCACGAATCCACCTTCGAAAATGCAATGACAGAAAGGGCAATAGAGGATGGTCATTCGACGCCTAGCATCGCTGCGAGAACTGCATATGAAGCAGGTGTAAAACTGTTGATTTTAACTCATATCAGTGCCAGATACAATGATGCGGCATTGTTATTGGAGCAGGCAAAACAGGATTTTGCGAACACTGAAGTTGCACAAGACTTTTTGAAGGTAGAGATTGAGCCCCCAGAAGACTAAAAGATGTTTCTTAGATACTGGACGCTTTCGTCCACGTGGTCGATGGATTCTATCATTATCAGGTTGCTGTATTTTGCGTCTTTGACCTGTTTGGCAAAACTTTTCCAGTCCACGGTTCCGCAGCCAACTCCTTGGTGGCGGTCTTGGGTTCCGTTGTTGTCGCTGGCGTGTATGTGTACTATTTTTTTGGAAAACTGGGTAACAAAATCTTGAATTTGGTTACTTATGTGGGCATGGGCAACGTCCAATACCATGCCGATGTCTTCGCCTAGGTCTTGGTAGAACCTGTGGAAGTCTTGTACGGTTTTCATTAGAAACGGAAACGGTTCTGGAACGTTTTCGATTGCGATGTTTACGCCTTGTTGTCGGGCAAGTTTTAGCAGATAACGCACGGACTCTAGGTTGTCTTGCCAATCCTGTTGGGGGTAAACATGACTAAGAGCAGACATAGCCCCCGGATGAAACAGCCACAAACGGCAACCCAACTGCTTAGAAAGCATAAGCGATTTCTCCAGCCGCTTCAATGTTGTGCGCCGTAAACTTGGGTCGGGTGTTGCGATGTTTATTCCTGCCCAAGGAGCGTGGACTACGTAGTCTAGGTCGTAGGTTTTGGCGATTTGTTTTAGTTTTGTTACCCTGCGAGCGTTTAACCGGTGCAGTCCTTCATCGGGCAACTCTACATGTTTTACGTCCAGTTTACAGAGCCGTTTTGTCATAGAACTGAAGGGTTCACCTAGACAATAAAGCATCGATAACCCGATTTCTGCGGTTGCCATATTGACCACAATTAACGTTTTTGTCTTGAAACAGAAGGTGGAGGTCTTCGTTTTTGTCTGGGCGCAAGCCAGTCAACTAGTTTTCGGGGGTTGGTGCATTTTATGTGCACATGTATTGACCCTAGTGGCGATTCTCCAGTTTGTTGACAAAACGAGATGTGCCCAGCATACGCAACCTGTTTGTTTAGATAAAACGTCAACGAGTCATCAGCCATTGATGCTTTGAACACTTTTCGTGCGGCTGATAGTATTTTTTCTCTTTTCAGTAAATCGTATAGTTTGAGGAGGGCTTCGTGTCCAGTTGTGTTGGAAACAAGTAACTGTCCCCATTTTCTGTTTTTGACCTCAAAAGTTAAGGTTCCAAAAATGTTTTGGATGGCTTGTTGGACTTTTTCAG
>JAOZIC010000098.1:0-12146 GCA_026014605.1 Candidatus Bathyarchaeota archaeon | reverse complement strand
ACCTCAAAAGTTAAGGTTCCAAAAATGTTTTGGATGGCTTGTTGGACTTTTTCAGGGTCTTCTGTGTGGTTTATTTCTGCTTCTATGTGAACGTGGATGTCACTCATATTTCCTTGATAGCCTCCTTAACAGTTGTCGGATTTCGTCTTTAAACCAGCCAATAGACCTTTCGTTAATAAGCATGTAATCTGCAGTAGAAATAACTGCCCCAACGCCTACTCCAAGCTCCCGGAGGTCACGTTCCATAAAAGTTTCCCAGTCTTGGGGGTCGTCGCTTCGGTTTCTTCGAGAAAGCCGTTCATACCTTGTTTTCGGGGAAGCGTGAATGGCAACTAATACAAAGTTTGGAAAATGTTTCTTGAATTCTTCAACTTCAACTAGGCTGCGGATTCCGTCAACTCCAACTGTTTCGTTTTCAAGGCGGTTTATCTCGGGAACACACCGTTTTGCTACAACCGCTGGACCTTCTAACTCCCGCAGGTTAAGCATTACTTTGCCCACGTTTTCTGGGGTGGGTTCTAGGTTTCGCCGTTGGACTTCTGCTCGTACTTGGTCGCCCATAGTTACCACGGGGTAGCCCATTCGCATGAAGAATCTTCGAAAAACTCCTTTTCCAGACCCGGGCATTCCAGCGATGCCCACGACTACTTTGTTTATTTTAGGTTCCGCTCCCTTTTTGGTAAACGTATAGATGATATCATTTTGTTGGAAGTTATAAAATAGTTTTTGACTCAAAAAACGGCGGTTTCGAAAACCAAGAGAGGATGAAATACGGTAGACCACACAAACGGTTTACGGTTCTACCTGTTTGGAGTTTTCGGGTGTGATTTCGTCAAGTAGTTTTGACATTTCGTGCACAAATACATGTTTTATCGAATTCACTGCCACTTCCCCTCCATTACCCCAACTCAAAATATGCTTTGTTTTGACTTCTGATTTAACAGGTATGAAGAGCAGTTATGTATTACAGCTAAGACTATAGTTCGGAATCCGAGTCATAATCATTTTTTGCAATAATTGTTATTTATTCAAAACTATCAAAGAAGTAAAACAGTTTTTGGTCTGTTCCACCAAAATGAAGACCCCCAAGAACCTTGAGTCGCCGTGCGCAGATGCGCAAACTAGGGGTTTGGCGTAAACTCGGTTCGGGTGCTGGGGCGCTTATGGGGGTCTTCGTTTTGGTGAATGAAACTATCGCAGACATTGCTGCAGTTTTTAATTATAACTAAAAACCAAGCAGGAATGGTAGAGGATAGATTAAGTTATTAAAATGGTAAACATGAAAGATTATAGTTAATCAACAAGGTTACGAGGATTTTTTATGTCAGGAACCATTCGAAGTTTTTTTGCTTTCGACATAGAAGACCACACAATACTCAATCGGTTGGCAAAAGTTCAGGGCATGCTTGCTAACACGGGCGCGGACGTGAAAATGGTTAAACCCGAAAACATCCACCTCACGATTCGGTTTTTAGGAGACATACAAACAGGAATGGTGGACGCAATCTACGAGGAGATGAAACAGCTCAGTTTTGTTCCGTTTGAAGTCGAACTGAAAGGCTTAGGTGCGTTTCCACGTTTAAGTCACCCAAATGTGGTTTGGGCAGGAATAACACAAGGCGCAAAAGAGTTAACCAACGTTTTTGAACAACTCGAACCACGCCTCAGAGGCTTAGGCTTCAAACCAGACAATAAAGGATTCAGTCCTCATTTGACGATTACTCGGGTTAGAACTGGAAGAAACAAGCCGTTGCTGATTAAGAAGGTTCAGGAACTGGAAAACTACGAGTTTGGAACCATAAAAGTTGAGTGTTTACGGCTGAAAAAAAGTGATTTAACGCCTAGAGGTCCGATTTATTCTAATTTGCGTGAAGTTTGTGGCAAAAAAGTTTGATTGTGGTGTTTGATGTGAGTTCGCAACTGGAAACTGTGTGTGCTGAAGTTCTTAACAGGGTTACACCCAGCGAAAGCGAGCAACAAAAGGTCAAAGACATTGCTAAAATGTTAACCGAAAGGGTCAAAGAGGAAACAAAAACTAGAAAAATACAAGCAGACGTCAGGGTTGAGGGGTCTGTAGCGAAAAATACGTGGCTTAAAGATGCTCCAGAGGTTGATGTTTTTATTCGGGTTCCAACAGCTACGCCTCGGGAAAGTTTTGCGACAACGTTTCTGGATATCGCAAAAAAAGCTACGTATGGCTATAAACAAATTGAAAGGTTCGCTGAGCACCCGTACCTTGAAGCGGTTGTTGATGGGGTTTGGGTGAATATTGTTCCCTGCTACAAAGTAGAATCTGGCAAATGGGTCAGCGCAACTGACAGAACCCCGTTTCACACAGATTACGTGAAGCCCTTGTTGAATAAACAAAAATGTGCACAAGTCAGGTTGCTTAAACGGTTCATGAAAGGAGTCAGCGTTTACGGTGCAGAAATCAAGGTAGGAGGATTTAGCGGATACCTTTGTGAACTGCTTGTTTTGAGTTACGGCTCATTTGTTGAAGCGCTACGGGCGGCAGCAAACTGGAAAAAACGAACAATAATCGACCCCAAAAGACACTACAAAAAACCAAAAGATGCCGAGAAAATTTTCGATGAACCATTGGTTATGGTTGACCCAGTAGACAAAAGCAGAAACGTTGCAGCGGCTGTTACTAAAGAAAAGCTAAACGAGTTTACAGCGGCATCACGAGCGTTTTTGAAAAATCCTGACATGAAGTTTTTTTATCCACCAGAAACAACAGAACTACCAGTTACGGACTTATTTAGCAACTTCGATGACCGAGGCTCCGCAGTTGTATTCGTCTGTTTTGGAAGAACCCCCGTGGTGCCTGATGTATTGTGGGGTCAGCTTTACAGGTCCCAGAAGGCGTTGCGTAACTTGATTCAACGGCACGACTTCAAAGTTATGCGTGACAGCGTCTGGAGCAACGAAACAAGCTTGAATGTACTAGTTTTCGAGGTGGAAACCCGTTTCTTACCAAACATGAAAAAACATCTGGGTCCACCACTAAAGAAAAGGGAAGATTGCGAAGAGTTCTTGCAAAAACACCTAGGAGCACAAACCACGGTTTCTGGTCCACGTGTAGAAGGCGGACGTTGGGTTGTCGACGTGAAAAGAAAGTATGCGGATGTTGTGAAGTTGTTGAAAGATAACCTAGCGGACGGCGGGAAATGTGTTGGTGTTGCTGATTTTGTTTGTGACGCAGTTTTGGATTCTGTCGACGTTTTGGTGAACCAACAGGTTATGAAAATGTACTCTGACAACGCAGAGTTTGCCAAGTTTTTGACAGATTACCTAAAAGGAAAGCCAAGATGGCTTCAATAAAAAAAGTGGTTAGTAGGTGTACAGGTTTCCGTAGGGACGCTTTGAAACAGGATAGATTTTGTTGAATTTGCTTTCCATGAGTTTTCCAGCGTCTAAGCCGTAGTATCCACAGAATTCGTCAACTAGGCTGCCAAGTATCTTGTAGTCTTCGTCATCAAGCTCTGCTACTGCAACTTCTTCGCCTAAATGCTTCACTTCACCACGAATATACATAGTTCCGCCGTGCATTCCGGTTCCAACAAATTTGGCGTTGTGAACTTTTTCTGTCATGTTCAGTCCCAACACTACCAGTATTCCGCCTGCCATGTATTCGCCAAGAAAGTCCTGTGCTGTTCCGCCGATTACGATGGTTGGTCGTTTGTCAAGGTATTCTTTCATGTGAATTCCAACGCGGTATCCAGCGTCGTCTCGGATGAAGATTTTTCCGCCTCTCATCGAGTGACCAACTAGGTCACCTGCGCGTCCGTGAACAACGATTTTGCCGTGGTCCATGGTGTTTCCGCAGCCGTCTTGCACGTTTCCGTGAACGGTAATGTCTGTACCTTTCATGAAAGCTCCTAGGTCGTTGCCCGGAGTTCCGTAAATGTCGATACGTACATGGTTGTCTAGGTCGGTTCCGATGTATCGTTGACCGTAAACGTTGCTGATTTCAATTTTTTCAACTCCGTTTGCGTCCAACTCTCGTAATAGACTGTTTAGGTCTCGGTAGTACATACCCATGGCATCAACTTTTGCCACTTTGTTTGCTATACTCACGTTTTCTGGTGTCTGTTTTATCACATCGTTTACTACCATTCTATTCACCTGCCATTCTTACTCCTAATACTTTCAGTTCAGTGTCAGTCAAGCCGACACCCCTGAGCACAAGTCGGTTGCCTCTTACGCTTTCGATAGCGTTTATTCCCATACCGCCCATCATCTCCATGATTTCAAGGCTCCATCCACGCAAAAGACCAAGCAGCCGTTTCGCGCCGATGTCTGGGTTTATTCGTTTAGTCAACCAAAGGTCAGTGGTGGCAATGCCCCAAGGACACTTACCAGTGTAACATTTCTGGCACACAGTGCAACCTAACGAAACCAAAGCCGCAGTTCCAATGTAACACGCATCTGCACCCAAAGCTATCGCTTTTAGTACATCGCCGCTGCTTTTGATTCCACCAGCAGCAATCACAGAAGCCTTGTTTCGTATACCCTCGTCACGCAACCGCTGGTCAACAGCAGCCAACGCCAACTCGATTGGGATACCGACGTTGTCACGTGTTATTCGGGGTGCTGCTCCTGTTCCTCCACGTATACCGTCTAATACTACGGCGTCTGCACCTGCTCGGACGATACCGCTTGCTATTGCTGCCGCGTTGTGAACTGCCGCAATTTTAACGAAAACTGGTTTTGTGTAATCGGTTGCCTCTTTTAGTGCATAGATTAGTTGCCTTAGGTCTTCGATGCTGTAGATGTCGTGCTGTGGTGCAGGAGATAGTGCGTCTGTTCCCATGGGTATCATTCGTGTTTTTGAGATTTCGGCGCTGACTTTTTCGCCTGGAAGGTGTCCACCGATTCCAGGTTTTGCGCCTTGTCCAATTTTGATTTCTATGGCTGCGCCTGCGTCGAGGTAGTCGGGGTGAACTCCGAAGCGTCCCGAAGCGACTTGAACGATAACGTGGTCTTTGTATTTGTAGAGGCTCTTTTCCAAGCCGCCTTCGCCTGTGTTGTAGTATGTGCCGTATTCGCTTGCTGCGCGTGCCAAAGATTTGTGAACGTTAAGGCTGACTGACCCATAAGACATCGCCGAGAACATGATAGGCGTTTCAAGTTGGAGTTGTGGAGCCAACTTTGTTTGCAACGAAACGTCGCCGCCTTCACTCATCTTTAGTTCGACTTTGTCGGGTTTTGAGCCGATATAGGTCCTCAGTTCCATTGGTTCCCTGAGCGGGTCAATTGATGGGTTGGTTACTTGGCTTGCGTTTATCAACAGTTTGTCCCAGTATGTGAAGTTGGGTTTGTCGCAACCCATACCAGTGAGGACAACTCCTCCAGTTTCAGCCTGTTTTTTGATTCCAGTAAGGACTTCTTGCGTCCAGTTAGCGTTAGTTCTATACTTGTTGGGGTTTTCGCGTATGGTTATTGCTTGAGTTGGACAAAAAGTTGCGCAACGCTGGCAGTTTACACAGTTTTCTGTTCTGCAGTTTAGTTTGTCTTCGTCTTCGTCGTAGTAGTGAGTCTCGTAGCTGCACTGGTTTACGCATACTTTGCAGCGTATACACTTGTCTTGGTCGCGTTCTACGATGTATTCGGGGATAACGTAACTCTTCATAGTGTAAGCCTCCTAAGCTGTGACCTCCACAGCCTTTTGCGTTTCAAGCCTGCCGATAACGGGTTCTCCGCCTCGGGGACTCCAAACTTTGTCTAACTCTGGCGAAACTAGACGTATTGCCGCCTCTTCCGAAGACAGAAACAGCACATCATCTTTCTTTGCCGCAGTAAGCGGACGAAGCTTTATTCGGTCTGTAAGTCCGATCATTTCACCTTCATGGGCAACAATGATTGTAAACGGTCCGTTCATCAACAAACCGCCATATGTTTGGCGCAGTGCACTCATTGCCTGCTGTGTTTGTGGTTCCATTGTTTTGATGTCTGACCACAGTGGCGGTGCCAGTATTTTGGACACAATTTCGATGGGCAACTTTTGCCTTCTCATCAGTAGGTCAAAAGCGTATGCCATGACTTCGGTGTCTGTTTGCATGGTGCATTTGTATCCGAACATTTCGAGGTACCGTTTGTTGATTCCGTATGACGAGATTTCGCCGTTGTGAACTACAGTCCAGTCCAGCATGCTGAATGGGTGAGCTCCGCCCCACCATCCTTGAGTGTTTGTTGGGAACCTGCCGTGGCCTGTCCAGAGGTATCCTTTGTATTCTTCTAGGCAGAAGTATTGGGCTACGTCTTCGGGGAATCCTACTCCTTTGAATACTCCCATGTTTTTGCCGCTGGAAAACACAAACGCTTTGCCTGTTTCGGTGTTTATGCGCATGACTTTTTGCATTACGTAATCGTCAGCGGTTTGGTTTTCCATCATTTTGGATGCTTTAGGCTGAAGGAAGTACCTCCACATGATTGGTGGGTCTGTTACGTTGGCTTCTTGGGTTGGCATTTCCTCTTCGTTGACGATGTTGAAGCATTCGTTTATCATTCGTGAGGTTTTCTTTCGTGCTTCTTTGTCCAAAAACATTATCTGGAAAGCGTAATCGTCCTTGTATTCGGGGTAGATGCCGTAAGCTGCAAATCCTCCGCCTAACCCGTTTCCTCGGTCGTGCATGTTTGCCATTGCCCGGATTGGGTCTTTTGCTGAGAAACGTTCTCCCTTCTGGCTCATCATACCAAAGATTGAACAGGCGTCAAAGACCTTCTCGTCGCCGTGAGGGTTGTTAACTTTAGTTAGGTCTTTCATCTTAGTTCACCACAAACATTTCTTGTCTTAGCTGCTCGGGCAGTGCAACGATGCCAAAATCTTCGGAAAGAAGCATGTCCTTGATTTCAGTAACATCAACACTGTTCTTTAACAGTCGGAAGAATATGCCAGCTTTCTCAAGGTCTCCCAGAAAGATGAAGCCTTCTATCTTGCCGTCTTTGAGCAGTATCTTTTTGTAAACAGTTTTTTCTGGTTTGTATTCAACTAACACTTCGTAGTCGCTGATGTTTTGTGGGTTTACAGTTCCCACTGTGATGACAGGCAAATCAAAGTATTTCAGGGAGCTCATTACTGTGCCGCCTTCGTATTCTGTTTGTTTTCCTGCCATGTTGTAGCCTGCTACGCGTCCGCCCAGATGTGCCAGTGGCCAAAGGGGCAGGAGCCTGTTTCCGTTGATTAGAAAGTCGTGGGCTTCTGCTACGTCTCCACAGGCGTAAACGTCTGCGACACTGGTTTGCATGTGGCGGTCTACTACGATTCCGCGGTTTACTTTGACTGCGGAGTCTTTGACTAGGTCGGTTCTTGGGATTACTCCGATTGCAACAACTACCAAGTCGCAGCTGATTTGTGTGCCGTCAGTCATTACCACCCCGCCGACTGTGTCGGGTTTGTCTTGTTTGCCGAGTATTTTTTGGACGCTTTGACCTGTGATTACGGTTACTCCGTCGTCTGTGAGTACCTTTTCTGCGATGTCTGAGGCGGTTTCGTCCAAGATTAGGTTGAGGATTTTGTCTTTAAGTTCCACTAGGGTTACTTTTATTCCTCGTTTTACCAGCGCTTCGGCTGCGCTGACTCCGATTAATCCTCCGCCGATAACTACAGCGCTTTTGGATTGTTCTACTTTGGCTTCTATTCCTTCTGCGCTGGAAAGTTCTGTGAATGTGAATACGCCACTTTTGTCGCTGCCTTCCATTCTGGGAACGAAGGGTTTTCCGCCTGTGGCGATTAACAGTTTATCGTAACTGATTGTTTGTTTGCCGTCCAGTTCAACCATCTTTTTTGCAAAGTCTATTTTGGTTGCAACATGTCCAGTAAGGGCTTGGACGTTGTTGTCTTTCCAGAACTGGTCTGCGCGATATTTCATGGTGTCCAATGTTGCTTCTCTGCTGACGTATTCGGATATCATTGGACGCGAATATTGGGGAACTTTTTCGTCAGAGATTACAACTAGCTCGCCTGCGGGGTCTACTTCGCGTATTGCTTCTACTGCTCCGATTCCTCCTGCGGAGCCGCCTATTATCACGTATTTTGTCATTTACTCATCCACCTCTTCGCAGACTAGGGCTTCGTTTGGACAGTTTTCTACGCATGCTGGAACTTCTCTGTCTGGGCAGAGGTCACATTTTGCGATGATTTTTCCTGTAGAATCAGGTTTTACTGCGCCGTATGGACAAACCATTACACATGTCCAGCATCCGATGCATTTTTCTGGGTCGTGTGTAACCAGTCCAGTTTCTTTGTCTAGGGTCATTGCTCCTGTTAGGCACGCGTTTACGCATGGTGTGTCTTTGCATTGTTGGCATCGTATTGAAATCGAGTTGGGTTTGCTTGTTTCTACTCGTACTCGGCTTACTGGTTTTGGTTGTTCTTGCAGGTAGGCTTTGATTGGATCTTTGGTTTTTGAGTGTTCTATTGTACAGTAGACTTGGCAGAGTCCGCATCCGATGCAGGCTTCTTGTTTGACTGTGACCCTTTTCATTGTTTTTTCCTCAACAAAGGTAGGCATACGGCAACCTATTGCCGTATTGCATGTATTGTAGCAGCTTATAAAGATTTCCAAAAATTGAAAGAACATTCAACCCCAATGAACGCCCACAAGTAAACACATAAACAGTACATCCACACAAAATAAACAAAGAAAAAAACCACCATACACGCGCTTACAACAAAGAGGAAAATAAAATGACCATCAACGAAAAAAAGCAATTTGTCAAAAACCTCCAAGACGGATACACTGCAATCAAACTCCAAGTCTACGACAAAAGAATACGGCAAGACAGGCACAGCAAAGACTACATCGAACTAAAAATGGGAGACAGAACCGGAACAACAACTGTTCGACTATTTTTTGACCAAACCACAGTTCAAACAGTATATGACAACTGCAACAAAGGCGACGTTCTAAGACTGGAAGGACAATACAGCCAAATGTACAAGTCGTTAAGCGTTAACGACCCCGCCAAAGTCACCAAATGCCACGGTGAAGACTACAGACCAGAAGACTTCAGGGCTACATGTGAAAAAGAGCCAGAGGCGCTTATGGCGGAGATTAAAGCAACAATCAGCGGTTTGAAGAACATTCATCTGAAGAGTTTGCTTGAATCAATATTTGACGATGAACAGTTCACCCAACAGTTTATGACTGCACCGTCGGCAAGGTCGATGCACCACAATTACGCTAGCGGCAACTTGGAGCATACTGTTGGCGTGTTGAAGCTTTGTAAGAACATAAGCGGGTTTTATGGTGTTAACGAAGATTTGCTGTATTGTGGAGCAATCCTGCACGACATCGGCAAAACTCAAACATACATTTTTGACAACTCTTTGCCAACAATAACAAACGAAGAAACCCTGATCAGCCACGTAATCGTCGGCGACCGCATAATCCACAACATAATAAACCAAAAATTCCCTGATTTCCCCCAAGACCTCAAAATGCAGCTAAGTCATCTTATGTTAAGTCACCACGGCAAAAACGAGTGGGGTTCACCTGTTTCTCCGGAAACTCCAGAAGCCATTGCACTGCATTATGCTGACTTGTTAGATTCGCAGGTCAAGAAGGCATTGCAACGAAAAATGTGATAACCCATTTCTTGTGGGTTTGCATGCAGAAGACCTAAAATCAAAAAAGTGGGAGGTAATAACACATTAAATGAGGGGGTTGTGTTGTTTGACGTGTTATTTTAGGCATATGAACTCAGTTTTTGAAAAAGCGGGAATCGAGGTAACAAAACAGAACAAACAGGACGTGGATAAGGCAATTCACAGTATCGTCGGAGTTGCTTACAAGAATTGTTCATCTACCTGGAAAGAAGTTAAGAAAAGACTCGCAGAAAACGAAGAAAGTTTTGTTCAAAGTTTAAGAAAAGAAGTTTTAGGGTAACTTCTCCAGTTTTGGAAAAGTCAAACCTAAAGAAGAAAACAATCAGAAACTTTGAGTCTGGCGCAAAACAAGAAACTGTCGACACCAAGTGTATGAGGGCGCTTTTAGCGCTTATATGGGATTACCGCATGGATGATAGCAAAATGTGTTTTCCACATTTTTTGCATTTTAGGCTACCATCTTTTAGATTTCGCAGCCTGTAGGGGGTTAAGCGTCCACATTTGTCGCACTTGGCGAATTTTAGTTCATTTTTGTCTTTTTGGGTTATTGCTTCGTGTAATGCGCTAAAGATGTTGCATTCGGGTATTGTTGGTGTTGTGGTCATAGTTTCATCACGTTTTCGACTTGTGGGGTTTCAAGGGGTGAGTTGAATCGTAGTCGGTTCATTCCGAATTCGTTTAGTCGGGTGCATATCTGGAAGAGTGATTCTTCTACTCCTGTTAGTAGGCTGCTTCCGTCTACGGTTAGGGAGTAGACTTTTCGTGGGCGGTCGTGGGTTAGGTCCCATTCGCTTTTGATGCTGCCTTTCTTTTCTAGTTCGTTAAGGAGTGGGTAAACTGTGCTTGGGCCGAAATAGACGCCGAATTTTGTTCGTATGCTTGTGATTATTCCATATCCGTGGGTGGATTTTTCTTTCAGCAATCCTAGGACAACCAAGTCGAGTAGTCCTCTTACGAGTTTGATTTCGGCTTTTCTTATTGTTTGGTGGTTCATGTTTTTTATCTTCCTTTTGTAGTTATGGTCTACATTTATACAATATGTCCGTTTCCAGACATATTACATTTTAATTAACACTCCAAACCCAGATTTAAAGGTAAATGTGACAACAGATAATATCCAAGCATATTACAACACTATTCTTACAACGCCAAAAAAGCCAAAAAATGTAAATAAAATCCAAAAAAACAAAGAATCCAAAAAATTTATTCACAAAATAGACACCCAATCAATATCAGGAATCTGTACCTGAACTGTAGAACAGAACTACCACAAAAACGCAAAAAACACACAAATTCAAACCCAAAAAACGGGGCGCGCACCCCAAAAAAGACGGCTTTGAAAACCAACTACACATTCAAAAACGCAAGAAGGTCTTTGTCAAACTGCTTTCCCGAAATCATATGCCCCTTACCTTCATAGATAACAAGTTCAGAACCTGCAATTCCATCAGCCGTTTCACGTAACCGTTCTACAGGACAATAAAAGTCGTTGTCACCGCCAATAACCAAGGTTGGAACTTTGATTTCTGCAAGACGGCTTTTGGTGTTGTGCAACAATTCGGCTTTGCCTTCCACAACCAAATCTGTTGGATGTTCAGGTTTGCCGTACATAATAGGAGCAATAAGCCACAAGAACAGCTTCAACATTCCTCGTTTGATGCCATTGTCCATTGAGTCACCCATACTGGATAAAGCGGCTCTGCGTTTGTTTTCACTTAGAAGATGCGCAAAACGCATGTCTAGCTTGTTTCCTTTGTCGCTAAACTGGTAAACAGACATAGCAATAACCATGCGCCGAATAAGCTCAGGATAATCCGCAGCCAGATGCTGCACAATTAAGCCGCCATAAGACATTCCCATAACGTCTAAGGGTCCGCCTCCGAATTCGGTGTTTATCACTGTTGCGTAGTCTTTTGCCATATCTCGGGTGGTGTAACCTTCGGGCAACCCAGATTTTCTTGACATCACGTAAACAACATAGTTTTTCGACAACAGCTTGAACTGCCCAAACAGTCGAATCATTAAATCTGAAGGCAAATAGTTACCGGGTCCACCACTAAAAACTAGAAGAGGTTTGTCTCCTTCGCCAAATTTAACATATGGAACTCCGTTACCAAAAACCCCTTTTTCAACCAAAACATTACCCACAAAAAATACTGTAAAGCGAACAAGCATTAAGATTTTTTCTTACAAACACACCCGTTACGAAGTTCCCAGCAGAACTAACTCGTAATCATAGGTGACGTCTATCTCGATTGTAACGTTTTCCACGACACAATCCAGCAGGTGCCCGCCTGAGAGTTCGTCGTCACTGATGAAATGCATATGGTAACCGCTTACGTTGATTTCATCCATATAGCTTGGAAGCCGAAAACCAACCGCAGACCCAGCAACATCAGTTAAATTGAATACAGTTTGTTGTTCTATAACCTCGGTCAATTCAGGGTAAGGTTCTGTTTGAGCGGGTACGCTACGGGCTTGGACGTAACTGTAATCGCCGCTTATTTTTACCGCATACAACGCATCTTCAGGA
>JAOZIC010000125.1:15478-19001 GCA_026014605.1 Candidatus Bathyarchaeota archaeon | reverse complement strand
GAAATTCCAAGCAATAAAACAATGTACACTCCAAAACCTAAAACATATTTGAAGACTAATAGTAGTTCTATGTTGAAAACTACCTTTTTTCGTTTTTTCCAAATAACAACATTAACTGTTTTCTAGATTTTCAAAAACGGTAAGGGATGAGAGAGCACACGCAAAAGGTGAATTGGCGTGTGGGTGGGAACGCTAATTTTCAACCTTGATAGGATTTGCGTGTGCTCACTTTAGAGTCTGAATATGAAGAATAAATAATTTCTGTATCATGTCTTCATATTTTGGGTTCTAGAACCTGAAAAGGAAGTCGTCTGTGAATGTTTCTGCTTGGTGCAGAACTTGTATGTTTTTGTAGGTGTTTATTCTGTGCAGAAGAGTTAAAAGTCGTCCAGAGAAGAGCTTGATATTAAGCGTGTAATATGTTTGGTTGTTTCAAGCATCATTGTTGAGGAATAGGAACATGAACAGACAATATCTTTCCAAAAAAGACGTTGACCACATCGCGTTGCTTGCTCATATTGAACTGTCTGACGAAGAAAAAGAGCTTTTCACAGAACAGTTCAACCAAATTCTTGAGTACTTCAAAAAGATTGACGAAGTAGACACCGAGGGTGTTGAGCCAACATACCATGTTTTAGACCTCACAAACGTTACCCGAAAAGACGAAACAGAACCTTCGTTGCCAACAGAAGAAGCAATGAAAAATGTTCCTAAAAAAGAAAACAAGTTCCTCAAAGCTCCACGAATCGTATAGGAAGCCGAAACCATGACAAAATTGTATGAGCTAACCGCACACCAGACCATCCAAAAAATACGCAGTGGAGAAGTCACCGCCAAAGAATGTGTAGAATCAGTTTTTGAGCAAATTCACAAATACGAACCCAAAGTCAACTCCTTTGTCACCTTAGTTGAAGAACAGGCAATCAAAAAAAGCAAAGAAGTTGACCAAAAAATCGCCCAAGGAAAAACGGTAGGACAACTAGCAGGTGTCGCAATTGCAGTAAAAGACGCCATCTGCACAAAAAACATTACCACAACCTGTTCCTCTAGGATGCTGGAAAACTTTGTTCCACCATACGACGCAGAAGTCGTGGAACGAATCAAAAAAGCAGACGGCGTAATCATCGGCAAAACCAACATGGACGAGTTCGCCATGGGCTCCTCCACCGAAACCAGCTATTTCGGACCAACCAAAAACCCGTGGGACCTCTCCACCGTTCCGGGCGGCTCATCTGGAGGAAGCGCAGCATGCATCGCAACAGACGAAGCCATGTTATCGCTAGGAACAGACACAGGAGGCTCCATCAGATGCCCAGCAAGTTACTGTTCCGTGGTTGGACTAAAACCAACATACGGGCTAGTCAGCCGATACGGATTAATCGCGTACGCAAACAGCCTAGAACAAATCGGGCCAATGGCAAAAGACGTATCCGACTGCGCATTGTTTCTGTCGGTTATTGCTGGACACGACTCTAAAGACGGCACGTCGGTGAATGAGCCGTCAAAAGATTATACCCAATTTCTAAAAAACGATGTGAAAGGGTTCAGGATTGGTGTTCCCAAAGAATTTTTGGGTGAAGGAACAAACCCCGACGTAGAAAAAAGTGTTTGGAACGCAATCCACAAACTGGAAGAATTAGGCGCCAGCTACGAGGAAACTTCGTTGCCATCGCTTGATTATTCCCTTGCCACATACTACATCATTGCAATGTCTGAGGCAAGCTCTAACCTTGCACGGTTTGACGGTTTAAGGTACGGCTACCGCATCGAAAAAGACGAAGGGGATTGGGCAACTGTTTACTCAAAAGACAGAAGCAAAGGCTTCGGCGCAGAAGTAAGACGCCGAATAATCTTGGGAACTTATGCCCTTTCGGCGGGTTACTACAACAAATATTACCTCAAAGCCCTACGGGTGCGAACCCTAATCCGTAACAACTTCCAAGAAGCCTTCAAAAAATTTGACATAATAGTTGGACCCACAATGCCTTTTCCGCCCTTCAAAATAGGCGAAAAAATCCAAGACCCCCTTGCACTCTACATGAGCGACGTAGACACCGTCTCAGCCAACCTAGCAGGACTGCCCGCCATATCGGTTCCATGCGGATTCAGCGGCAATCTTCCAATCGGACTGCAAATCATGGCGCCGCCCCTACGAGAAGACCTGACCCTGCAGGCTGCTTACACTTTTGAGCAAAACACCGCTTTTAACAAACAAAAGCCGTCACTTGACTAGAAAGTTGCGAAACAACTATAGAGTGCGTCTTCAACTAAAGGTTTGATGAAACCAATGGACAAACCCTGCTTTCGCCAAATATACGAACCCAAACTAGAAAACCCAGTTTTCGTGGAAGGACTAACAGGCTTAGGAAACGTTGGAATGGTAGCCGCAAGGCACCTTATAGAAACAACCAACGCCAAAGTTTTCGCCGAACTGTACGCACCATACTTCCCAGACTATGTAGCCGTAAAAAAAGACGGAATCTGTACGCCACCAACCTACAAGTTCTATGCAGCAAAAACCGACAAACACAACTACATCATATTAACAGGAGACTCCCAGCCGTCCCTTGAAGACACATTAGCCCACTACGACCTGTGTGACGAGATACTGAATTTTGTGCAAAAATATGGAACACCCTTTGTTGTAACCATGGGCGGAGTAGCCGCAACAAAAGCAGGAAACGAAGTGTTCATCGCCGCCACATCAGAAGAGCTAGCCCAAAAACACGCAAACAAAGGCGTAGAAATCTACGGCGAAGGACGAATCATCGGCGCAACTGGACTGCTTTTGGGTCTTGCAAAAAAGCGTGGATGGCAAGGAATATGCCTTCTAGGCGCTACATCAGGATTTGGCACCGAACGAGGAGTAGCGCTTTCGGTGTATAAGGCACTAAAACAGATTCTGGAACCAGACAGTGTAGACATAAAACAGAAAGCAGTACCCGAAAAGTAACCAAAAACCGTTGATTTGTTATTTGGTTACCGCTTTTAGTTTTTCACGAATCATCTTGTTAGCCAACTGCGGGTCAGCTTTACCACGTGTTTCCTTCATCAACTGCCCAACAAGATAGTTAACCGCATTCTGGTCAGTAAGCGCATCCTCGACACATTTGGGGTTTTCCTTGAACACTTTTTCAAGAACCTCGTCAAGAACGTCACGAGAAGAAATCTTCACCCAACCCTTTTCTTTGATAATCTGTGACGGCGCCTTTCCAGTCAAAACAGTTAACGGCAGAACTCTTTTAGCGATTTTTCCGCTGATAACATCGTCTTCGATTAGCTTAATCATCTCAACCAAGTTTTCAGGCGTAATCTTGGACTCCGCAATATCAATGTTGTTTTCGTTAAGGTGACGAGTAAGGTCACACATCATCCAGTTGCTGACCTCTTTGGGGTTATTGTACAACTTCAAAGTCTTCTCAAAAAAGTCCGCCAACGACTTATCACTAACCAAAACTTCGGCATCGTATCTGGGCAAACCGTAGTCTTCAACAAACCTGCCGATTCTTGCCTCTGGCAACTC
>JAOZIC010000125.1:4682-15378 GCA_026014605.1 Candidatus Bathyarchaeota archaeon | reverse complement strand
GCTTGGTCGTACTGCGAAATCTGGAAGTTTTTGGGCATGTCTGGGTAGTAGTAGTTTTTTCGGAAAAAGAACATCCGCTCAGAAACCTTGCAGTTCAACGCTAACGCAGCCATAACCGCGTATTCTACAGATTTTTCGTTAAGAACCGGAAGCGCTCCAGGTATACCAAAACAGACTGGGCAAACCATGGTGTTTGGGTCTTTGCCCTTGTAGTCCGAGGAGCAACCACAAAAAAGCTTAGTGTTAAGACTGGTTAACTGTGCGTGAACTTCTAAACCTATACGGACTCCGGTGGTTTTTTGGGTAGACATCTCTGCTACGTATTTTTTGTCTGTGGGATTTAGATGTTTTGCACAACAACTTCAAAACCTGCCTCTGTTGTGTTGCGAAATAGTTAAATTCGCAGGGCTCCACCGTGCACCTATGCCTAGGATTTGCCTTGTTACCCACTTTTTTCCGCCGCACAAGGGTGGTATCGAACAGGTTTCCTTTGAGCAAAGCAAACGGTTAACCAAGTTCGGTTACCAAACAGACGTTTTAACAAGCAAAATCGAAGACCGAAACAAGCACCCCGCAGAAGGAATCAACGTTTACAATTTCCCCTCGTTAAACATTGCCAGCCGTTTTGGGGTTCCTTACCCGATTATTTCTTTGGATTCATACAAACTGTTTAGCCAAGTAATCCAAAAAAGTGACATAGTCCACGCACATGGACACGTTTACTTGTCGTCATATTTGGCGGGTATGTTTGCTAAAAAATACAAAAAACCGTTCATAGTAACCCAACACAACACGTTCATTGACTACGAGTCGTGGCTAAACGTTGTTGAGAACCTTAACGACTTTGTTGTAGGCAAATCCGTTTTGAAAAAAGCAGACCGAATCCTTACAGTCAGCAACGAAACAAAAAAATATGTTCTAAGACTAGGCGCAAACAAAACCAAAACCTCAGTAATCTACAACGGTGTCGACACAGAAACCTTTCATCCAGCAAACAAAAAAGAAAACCAAAACAAACTTGGACTGCCAACAAACCGAAAAATCGTACTAAGCGTAAGGCGTCTGGTCTACAAAAACGGTTTAGGCACATTGATAGAATCCGTTCCGTATGTCGCAAAAAAATATCCAGATATCCTGTTTGTTGTTGCAGGAAAAGGTCCAAGCAAAACCTTGATTGAAGAGCGCATAAAAGAACTAAACATAGAACACAACATCAAACTAACTGGATTTGTTCCCGACGAACTACTGCCAAACTACTACGCCGCCGCAGACTACTTTGTTCTCCCATCCGCCTCAGGCGAAGGACTACCCTTGGTACTTTTGGAAGCGATGTCTTCTGGACGTACGGTGGTAGCAACTATTGTTGGGGGCACTCCAGAAATTCTCAAACACAACAAAAACGGGTTACTTGTTCCTGCTAAACAACCAAAAGCGATGGCTGATGCATTTTGTGAACTGTTGTCAAACGAGAACCTAGGTCAAGTACTAGGAGAAGAAGCCAGAAAAACTATTGAAGAACAGTTTGCTTGGGAAAAAAATGTTGACCAGCTTCGCGAAGTGTATGAAGACTTTTTGTGATTTAGAAACTGTTTTATATACTGAGTCTAATGTGTTCAGTTAAACTTCAAAAAACCTGAGTTTACGCCGTTGCTCAATGAAGACACAGTTGTATCGGTGGTCATACCGGCCTACAAAGAAGCAAAAACCATTCGCCGAGTCATACGAAGTCTCAAAAAATCTTCTAGTTACAACATGGAAATAATAGTTGTAGACGGTATTTCAAACGACGGAACCGAACAAATCGTCAAAGAAGAAAAAGCCCGATTTGTAACCGAACACCGCGTTGGATACGGCAGAGCAATAAAAACAGGAATAGACCACGCAAAAGGCGAAATAGTTGTTATAATCGACGCCGACGACACCTACCACGCCTGCGACATCGACAAACTTGTTCAACCATTAATCGATGACCACGCTGACGTCTGTTTAGCATCAAGACTAGAAGGAACAATGATGCCCGGAGCAATGCCAAGCATGAACCTGTTTGGAAACCGAATGATTACTTCGATGTATAACCTGTTGTATGGACAAAACGTTTCTGACACACAAACTGGTTTTCGTGCCATGACCAAAAAATCCCTTGAACAGTCAGATTTGTACGCTGACGGCATGGGATTAGCAACAGTTTTTCTCACAGAAGCCGCAAAACAGGGTTTGCGGATAACCGAGTTTCCTACAGTCTATAAACCGCGGGATGATCACAGCGAAACCAAAATGAAAAGGTTCAAGGCTGGCTGGGAGATTCTCAGAATTCTTTTATTAGGACACGCCTAAATGTAAGATATCAACTTAAAGGGGCTTGTCTGATGGTAACAGGAGTTCTCACATTTGAGGGAGCTGAAATGTCATGAACAGCTTTGGTAAACATTTCAAACTGAAAACCGTTAACGCAACTGATGAGAACACCAACGGTTCATACACTGGCGAAGAAAAAACGGTAATCATCACAATCTTGATAGCCCTTCTTGTTATGAGTGCTCTTGTGGTTGTTTTGGTGTTGACTCCTCCAGAGAATGAACCGTTTTCTGCAATCTATGTGCTTGATTCACAAAAACAAGCTGACAAATACCCCGAAACAGTAGTTCTGGGAGAAAACAGCACATTCACTTTATGGGTTGGAGTCGAAAACTACAATGAAACATCAAGGTTATACCAAGTACAACTAAAAATCGATGACGGAACCTCCGAAGTAGACCCAATGATGGTTGATGCCACAGAAACTTTTGAAAAAACTGTGGAACTTGAAGAACTCTGGGAATTTTCTGTGCCCATAACCATTGAACAGCTTGGACATAACAGAATAATCTTTGAATTGTGGTTCTTTGATGACTCAAACACTCTTACATACACTGGTAACTGGGTCACCCTTACCGTTGAGGCAACCGAAGCATAGAGTTTAGAAAATTAACTACTTTTCTAATTGGAACAGTTGTATTTGTTACTGGTTCTGGAAAGCTTAAGTAATGAGTACGCCCATAAATCTCCGTCACAACTTGGGGAATTGCCCTTGAAAACACTCAAAGAAAAAGAAGTTGTTGTTACTGGCGGCGCAGGTTTCATAGGCTCTAACCTTTGTAGAACACTTTTAGAACAGGGCGCCAAGGTAACCGTTTTCGATAACTTGTATTCCGGAAAAATGGAATTCATAAACGACCTTTTGGATAAGGGTCTTAAATTCGTTAAAGGCGACATCAGAGACCCCACCGAAATAGAACAAGCAACCAAAAACTGTGACGTCATTTTTCATCTAGCAGCCCAAACAAGTGTCCCGTTCTCTATGGATAACCCAAAAGAAGACTGCGAAATGAACGTTGTAGGAACCTTGAATGTGCTTGAAGCCGCCAAAAAAGCAAAAGCCAGAGTAGTATTCACGTCTTCATGTGCAGTATACGGCAACCCAAAACAAAGACCAACACCTGAAACCTACCCAACAGAACCCATCGCGTTCTACGGGTTGACCAAACTGATATGTGAACAATATTGCAACTTCTACCAAGAAAATTACGGGCTAGAAATTGTACGAATAAGACCATTCAACGTTTATGGTCCAAACTGTCACGGTGCACTGTACGATTTTCTGAAAAAACTACAAAAAAACCCCAAAAAACTGGAAGTGCTGGGAACAGGAAAACAGTCCAGAGACTTCATCTACATTTCAGACATGGTAGATGCCCTAATCAAAGCCGCAACTACTCCCGAAGCTGCTGGAGAAGCTTTTAACATTGGCACGGGAACAACAACCTCTGTATCTGAAGTAGCAAAAATTATGGTAGACATTCTTGGCTTAGAAGATGTTGACATCTACTTTACAGGCGGCGAAGCATGGGCAGGAGACATGGACATAACCCTAGCAGACAACCGCAAAGCAATGAAAATGTTAAATTGGACGCCAAAAATCTCTTTCAGAGAAGGCTTAACAAAATTAATAACTTCAAAAAAATATTAGGCTAGATTCAAATGGCTTCGTTGAAACAAAGGCTAAAAGCCATAGTTATGCTTCTTCGACCACCCTACTGGCTCATGACGGGTGGTTTGTCAGCTTTAACAATTTTTGCCCTAAACAGAGGCTTCCCTGAACCTTCAACGTTAGCCTTGGTTATTTTGTCGGCAATTTCGATAACTTCCGCAGGATTTGCCTTCAACGACTACATCGACCAAGAATCAGACATAATCGTCAAAAAGAACCGACCTATCCCATCAAAAACTCTAGCGCCATGGGAAGCCCTTGCAGCGTCAATAATCCTGTTCGCTATTGGATTGTTCGCATCCTTCCAACTCAACTGGGTATGTTTTGCACTCGCTTTGATGGACACGGTTCTACTTGTAGCATATTCTGCGGTAATCAAAAAGTCTGTGGGCTTTTTGGGAAGCTTTCTTATGGGTTTTCTTATTGGGACCTCGTTTGTTTATGGCGAAGCCGCACTTGCTGAGACCTTCACATTTACACTTCTGTCTTTTCCGTTCATGAAGTCTCTTTCGTTATCTTTCATGAGTATGGGAAGCATCGGCGGAAACGTGTTACGTGACGTATTAAGCTTAGAAGGCGACAAAAAAGCAGGATATGCAACATTAGCTGCTAAACGTGGTCCAGAATTTGCAACCCGTGTTGGAGCAATCTTTTTCCTGCTTAACGTAATTGGGTCTCCAATACCCTACTTGGTGAATGCCGTAGGCTATGCTTATTTGATTCCAATAATTATCTGGGATGTAATTCTTGTTGTTTCAGGGTTTACGCTTCTTAGAAACCAAGACATCGACACAGTAAAGAAACACGAAAGGTTTGTAACCCGAACCATGATACTCATACCAATCGCATTAATTTTGGGGGCTTTAACATGACCGAACCAAAAATTCTAAGAGAAACTTTCAGCGTTTGCCCAGTTTGCCTTAAAAAAATAAAGGCACAAGTTGTAGAAAAAGGCGGCAAAGTTTTAATCGAAAAAGATTGCGACGAACACGGACACTTCTACGACACATACTGGAGCCGAGCAGACCTCTACCACCAAGCAGAAAAAATCAAAAAACCATCAGCAACACCCTTTCAAGACAATTGCCCCCTTGGATGTGGAATCAACAACTGCCCTAACCACCTGTCCAAAACCGTTATGGCCGTAATAGACGTAACAAACGAATGCGACCTACGATGCCCCATCTGTTTTGCAAACGCATCAAAACCTGCCAACCTGTACAGACCAAGTCAGGAAACTATTCACGATATGCTGAAGTTCTTGAAAAAACAGCAGCCATCTCCATTAGCAGTAATGTTTGCTGGCGGCGAACCTACAGTCCGCGACGACATCGTTGATATCGTGCAAATGGCGCATAACCTAAAATATATGATTCTTTTGGCAACAAACGGTATCAGAATGGCTAATGACCCCGAATTGGTTAAGAACCTCAAGAAAGCGGGGTTAAACATTGTTTATCTACAGTTTGATGGACTTACTGATGGTCCTTACGAAAAACTAAGAGGGGCTAAACTGCTTCCACACAAGCTTCGACTAGTTGAACTTTGCAGAAAACATGATATCGAAATTATTTTGGTTCCAACCCTGCAAGGTGAAATAAACGATAATGAAGTCGGAGACATAATCAGATTCGCCGCAAAAAACGTGGATATCATACGTGGTATAGTTTTTCAGCCAATGGCATTCACGGGTAGAACTCCTGAAAACATTTCTAGAGAAAACAGAATCGACAACTCTTTACTTGCCCAAAGAATAGCTGAACAAACAAAAGGCATGATTTCAGAAGACGACCTATACCCTGTTTCCGTTATGGTTCCTCCACTCAAAGTAATGAACACTTTTCTGGACAAAGCATGGCCCCCCTTCACACCAACACCTTACTGTGGACTTTGGAACTGGATTCTGGTTTCAAAACGCGGAAACCACATGTTTACACCACTCAACCGATTCTTGAACTTCAAAGCCTTCATGTCTGACTTAACAGCACTAGACAAGCAAATAGAAACAGGAAAAATCAGCAAACTCGGAATTTACATGAGACTGTTTCTTGCATCTTTCCGCTCATTAGATTGGAAAAAAGTACAGCGCGAAGCTGGACTGTTAAACGCGGTAAAAACTTTGGTAAAAATCCACACAAACCCGTCTTACGACTCTCTTGGATTCATCAGACGCAGGCTACTCTTGATCGGGTGTATGGCATTTATGGACCCGTACACCTTCGATGTAGAGCGTGCACACAACTGTGTTATTCACTATATAACGCCTGATAACAAAATTATGCCCTTCTGTGTTTACAACATGATGTACCGACAGCAAACAGAACAAAAGTTTTGTATGCCACAAATCAGCGTTAGACAAAAAAGCAAAGTCTGAGTGTTTAACTCAGGGCTTTTATCCTCTTGTTAGAGCAGCTTGTAGTAGTGTTCAAGCAGATGATGGTAGTGTTCAGGTGGCATCAAGGAACGAAACGCTCTTTCTACAACTTCGTTTAAAGCAGGGTGAATGTGCATTGCATCTCGTATGGGTTTGATGGTTTGTTCTTTTGTGTACATTACTGGAATAACTTCATGAATTAAAACCGACGCGTAAGGTCCTACAATATGGACCCCCACAATCTTTTGTGTGTCTCGCCCAACAATCACTTTGACAAAATAGTCCTTTGCATCCATTGCCTCACCTTTTGCGGTGTCTTGGTACCTGTGAAAACCAATCAGCAGCTTGTCCTCGCCAAACTTCGCTATTGCTTCTTGTTCTCCTAGACCAACCGACGCAATCTCAGGATAACTAAAAACCGCATGAGGCACAGCATGATAGTCCACCTTAACTTTCTTTTTCAAAACCGCGTTATAATACACAACCGTTGCTTCATAGTTAGCAACGTGTTTGAACAAAGACTGGCCATTAGCGTCACCAAGCGCCCAAACGTTAGGCTGGGATGTCTCTAGATATTCGTTAACAACAATCCAACCCATTTTGTCGGTTTTTATTCCTCCTTTTTGTGGGTTAAGAATATCCGAGTTTGGGCTTCTTCCTGTTGCAACAAGTATCTCGTCTGCTGTTACTTCTAACTTTTCATTCGTTTCCCTGTTAACAGCAACAACTTTTTTCTTACCATCGGACGTCAGTTTAGCTTCTTGAACGTTGTAGTTAACAATTATTTTAACATGTTTTCCAAGCTCTCTCACAGCTACCGCAGAGACTTCTGGCTCTTCATTCGGAATAAACCGTGGTTCTCTCCCAATAACGGTAACCTCTGAGCCCATTGCTGAAAGAAACTGGCCATATTCTGCCGCTATGTACCCGCCGCCAACTATTACCACGCTTTTGGGGATCTCTTGTAAACTCAAAATCGTGTCGCTGGTAAGATACCCCACATTTTCTATGCCTTTTATTGGAGCTATCAGTGGTTTTGACCCCGTACCCAGAATTATCATTTTGGATGTGATTTTTTCATTTCCAACTTTCAACGTATATGGTGCAACAAATTCTGCTGTTTCATGGTAGTAGTCCACATGTTTAGATTCAGAAAGACCTTGGCGGATGTGGTTTATGTCATGGTTGATTATGTTTCTCATTCTGTCCATGACTTTTTTGAAGTCAATTCTTGTTATTTTTGCGTCAATTCCAAATGTTGGCGCTTTTTCGATTGTTCTAACTACCTCTGCGGGGTAAAGAAGTAGTTTAGACGGAATACAGCCCCTTGTTAAGCAGATGCCTCCAGGTTGGTCTTTGTCTATTACTGCAACCTTGGATTTTGGATTCTCTTGGATGAATGCTTCTACTACGCTGATAGCAGAGCCTGTGCCTATACAAATTAAATCGTACTGTTTCACAACAAAACCCCTAGAATAAACTAAGTTAACAATTGGGTGGACTTAAAACATTCCCTCGTATGCACAAAAGGCTCTCAGTTGGAGAACATCTATTTAGTGCTCGTGTGGGTGTCCTTCGTTTTCTTCTTTAATGTGATGAGCAACATGAATGCCTAAAACTGTTGCAGAACCTGCGGCTGTGCCCAGTAACAATTCGGTAAGTAGGTCACTTTGGTAAAACAGGGCAAACACTGCAAGTGCATCAAAGACCAAAGCTACAATCAAGTATTGGTAACACCAGCCTTTCATGCTTGTTCCGCCTGTGGGGTCGTTGATTCCAACTAGTAACATCAAAACAAAGAGTACAGCAAAACCAATTGCAAAGTAAATCAAAATATTTTCACCACAATATTTGTTTAACGCAGTTGTTAGAGAAACGGTTTTGGTGGAGAATTCTATATAAACCTTCTTACACTAACCAAGTTCCCTGTTTATTGTAAAAAATTACATGTTTTTGTGAAATACGACCTCTGGAAGCAGAAGATTTTAAATGTTGCAAAACATTAAAACAGGAAAACGCTCCACTGAAACATCACAACAGAACTTCCGAGATATGACGTAGTTAACGGGTGTTTAAAAAAGAGGGCGGAGATATCAAAAGATAATGACAAATCACATAGACTGTTCGTCTGTTTACGAAAACCCAATGCATTGGCCGCCCTACACGTACAGGGACTACCCCTTGGTCACTTCTGAATCCCTTCAAGCGTTTGTGGACTTTTTGGGAACAGAAAACACAAGCAGTCACAGAAAAGAACTGCAACCTTGGATACCATTCTGTACACAAAAGTGTAATTTTTGCTATTTTCCCACAGAACTAATGTCCAAAAACGAGATGAACACATACCTTGAGGCTATGAAAAAATCTTTGGGCATGTACTCTAAAACAAAGTATGTTCAAACCAGCGAATTCTCGGAAATATACCTTGCAGGTGGAACCCCAAGCATAATGTCCACCGAGCAAACAATTGACCTGTTAAAGTTTTGTGAAGAAAACTTCAACATTTCAAAAGACCGCGAAATCAAGGTAACTGGTTGCACACACGACTTTGACCTAAAAAAACTAAAGGCGCTATCCGAATATGGCGTAGACCAACTGGATTTAGGAATCCAAACCTTTGACGACAAAATAAGAAAGTTGGTAAACCTGCGTGATAATGCCAAAACCGCTGAAGAAATGATAAAAACTGCCCATAAATTTGGGCTTCGCGTAAGTATCGACTTGATGTACAACCTTCCCGGACAGGATTTGAAGGTTTGGAGCAGTGATGTCCAGAAAGCGTTAGACTTGAACGTGGAAAGTGCTGATTGTTATGCGTTGGATGTTTATCCTAAAACAAAAATTGCAGAACAACTCGAGTCAGGTGCTTTACCCGCCCGAGGCGACCAGGATGACGAAACCGAAATGTATCTTCAAGCAGCCCAGACTTTCAATGCTGCGGGGTACGAAAAAACGTGTCACAACCGTTTCTCTAGAATAAAACAGGACTTCCAAGAACCCTGCATGGAAGTTGTTGGAAGTGGTGCAGGCTTCTTTATGGGGACCGTAGGTAAATTCTCTTATGTGGATATTTCTCCCGCCAAAGACTACATAACCGCAGTTGCAAACGGAAAGTTTCCAATCTCCAATCTGTTTGTAAGTTCTGACGCCGATGAAATGGCGAAGATGATGATGCGTTTGTATATTCGTTTGCCTGTTAACAAAAGTGAATTCAAAGAACAGTTCGGGAAACTGCCTGAAGAAGCATTTGAACAGACAATAACTAAACTAGAGAAAAAAGGTTTAATCGAAATAGACGAACAAGAAATAAGATTAACCAAACTAGGGGATATTTGGAGATACAATGTTTGCTGGGAGTTTTCACCTAAAAAAGCAGACACACAATAATCTAATTTGAGGGTTGAATTTGAAAGCAGTAACCGTCTTTCGAGGGCTGATGGCTTTTCTCACAGCTATACCCTTCAAGATGGACGAAAGCTTCCTAGAAATATCAGCACGTTACATGTTCTTGTTTCCCGTAGTCGGCGCAGTAATCGGATTTCTGGTCGGATTATACGCTCGTTTCACATCAACTGTTTTGTTCTTTTTGTTTGATTCCGTTAACATGCTCCTTTTCTCGGGCTCCCAAGAACTTCTATTCACTTTCGGCGCCAAAGCCCTAGCAAGCGCAATGACCATCGCCTTTCTTTTGGTAATAATCGGGCTACAACACACCGATGGACTGGTTGATGTTGGCAACGCTTTAGGCATTAGAAAAGCGTCTCTTAAAGAAAAAATGGACATCGCCCACGTTTGGACGGTTACCCGAACTGGAGCATTTTTTGCACTAATTGTTAGTTTCTTTACTTTTTTGTTGGTCTTTTTAATGAACAACAACCTTATGATTCAAGCCCTGATTGTTGCTGAAGTGTCAGCTAAACTTGCAATGGTTACAACCGCTTGGCAAGGCACATCACCTCCACAAACTCTTGAAGACAAACGAGGAAAAGGCAGAAGCTTTATTGACTTCATACGAAAAAGCCACAAACTATACGCAATTTCGTTAGTAATCTCGCTTGCGATAAGTATTGCATTGTTTGGTCTTAATGGAATATTTGCTGTAGCTGCTGGAATCTTGGTTGGAGCCTTCATGATAGTTTTGGGCAAACAAGTTTTTGGAGGCGTAAACGGCGACATATTCGGCGCAACCAACGAGCTTGCCAGAATGTTTGCGTTGCTTGTTTTGGTGATTGTGGTATGCGTATTGTAGCTTTGATAATGGCCGGTGGAAAAGGAACCCGCTTTGGCGGAGACAC
>JAOZIC010000125.1:0-4582 GCA_026014605.1 Candidatus Bathyarchaeota archaeon | reverse complement strand
GTATTGTAGCTTTGATAATGGCCGGTGGAAAAGGAACCCGCTTTGGCGGAGACACCGAAAAGCCGATGGCAATATTTCAGGGCAAACCTTTGATAAGAATAGTCATAGACGCCACAAAAGAATCCAAAAAAATTGCAGAAACATATGTGGCAGTAACTTCAATCAGCCCAAAAACAGCACAAGAAGCAAAAAAGGCATCAGTAACAGTAGTTGAAACCGACAGCAAAGGCTACCACGCTGACTTGCAGCAAGCAGTTAAAGAAGCAAAAATAGACTGCCCAGTGTTGATTGTTTCGTCTGACCTTCCTTTGTTAACTGGCACGTTTATTGACGAAGTTATAGAAAAATACGAAAAAGCTGGCAAACCTGCCTTAACTGTGATGATTCCTGAAGAAGCCTTCCAAGAGTTTGGTTTGTCTGCTGTTTCGCTTTACGAGCACGACAAAAAAATGTATGCTGTTTCTGGGATCAACATACTTGACGGTGCTCGAATCTCTGAAGAACAAGACCAACTAGTTGTAGTCAGCAAACGACCTGAAGCCGTTTTCAACGTAAATTCAATCAAAGATTTAGATGCAATAAACGATTATTTGCTTCGCAACAAAACCGAATAAACGTAGCTAATCAGCAGGCTTGAAAGATTTTATTTGCTGTATCAGTTTCTTGTTTTCTTCAGGTCGCCTAACTGTTACCCTGAAAAATTTGTCGCTTAAGCCATCAAAATCTTTGCAGTCCCTGATGAGAATACCCTTCTTTAACAGTCCTTCTCGGAGCTTTGTTGAAGTTAGGTCTGCTTTTGTTATTTGAATTAGCAAAAAGTTGGTTTCAGATGGGTAAACCTTCAACCAAGATATTTCCTTAAAGAGTTCCATCATCTCTTTTTTGCTGCTAGACACAAGAAGCCGAGTTTTTTTGATGAATTGTTCATCTTGAACTGCTTCGGCTGCTCCAAACATCGCTAAACTGTTAACGCTCCACGGCATTTTTGCTTTAGTTAAAATCTTGGCAACATACGGTGAAGCTATGCCAAACCCGATTCTTGCACCTGCTAATCCAAAGAATTTTGTTAAAGTCCGCAGAATAAACAAGTTTTCGTACTCGTTAACATACTGTGCCATAGAATACCTTTTACCATCAACAACGAAGTCAATATAATCCTCGTCCAAAAACACCATGATGTTCTTTTCAGCAGCAAATTTGATGACCTCTAAAACGTCGTCTTTCTCATAGAGCTGACCCGTTGGACTGTTCGGGTTGCAAAGGAAAATAATTCTGGTTTTACTTGTAACTGATTTTTCCAGCTCTTGTACATCTAGCCTGAAATTCTCTTTTGGGTCACACCCCAAAAACACCATGTTACCGCCAGCCCTTTCGATTGCGGCTTTGTACTCACTAAACGAAGGTACCGGAATTAGTGCTTCGTATTCTTTTCCAAGAAAAACTTCAGCAAACAAATAGATTAATTCGGTAGACCCATTGCACGAAACAATGTTTTCTGCTTTTACCTCAGCAAATTTTGCAAATGTTTCAAGAAGCCATTCATGGTCAAGGTCAGGATAGTGGTGAATCAGGTCGATGTGTTGACGGATTGCTTCTACTGCTGGTTTTGGTGCTCCTGTGGGACTGGTGGATATGCTGAAATCGAGTAGTTGGTTTACTGGCATGTTGCTTATCTGAGCCGCTTCCCAAACGTTTCCGCCGTGAACATATGTAGTCAAGTTTTTGATGGACTTCTTAACAAGTTTGGAGACGTCTACCATGTAATGTCTTCCTTTTGGAACTTTCAGACCTTCGTATTAGTCAGACAGGTATAAAAATTAACAGCCAAAACAGAGCGAGTTAACAAGTTTTTTTGTCAAGTGCACTAAGAAAATTCAGAAGTTCATCTTCGTTTTTCCATTGCATCTTAAAGTGGCTGTTATAATCATTAAAAATTCTGTAAAGCCAATAAGCAACCGCCAAACCGCAAGATACAACACTTAAACCGATATATTTACCCGCAGAAAACGATGGGGTCGTCATAAAACCCTCAATGTTTAAAGGCTGTTCAGATTCTTTTGCCCGCTCGATTACTTCTGCCAAAAAGTCGTGTTCATGCATTTCGTGACTTTCTAGGTCTTTTTTTATTTTGTAAAAAATGTAAAAGGCTGGAACAATTAGAACTGATGCAGCAGTCCACGCTAACGCGTTTATGGGTGCAACCATACTTGGCGTTGAAACCTTTTCTTCATTTTTTGTTTCAAGTTTGGTTAAGATCAGTTTCTCTAGGGTTGCTCGTCTGGCAAAGTGTTCGTTTCTTCTTTTGATTAAATTGTAAATCATTGGAAACCATGCGATTCCAAAACTTGCAACTGACAAAGTAGCCCACATGGAAAACCACATGATTTTGTCTGTTTGCTTTCTAGACTTGAGGTTCTGTTCGATTTCCTGCAAAGTTTGGCTCACTTGGTTTTTCTCTCCGCAGTGTCTGTTTGAATGCCGTTGCACAACTACATCGACCCCGTTAATATAAAAGTTAAACCTTCAACAATTTACGCGTAAACATTGGCAAACTATTTAATTCATTACGTCGAAATCTCTGAATCAATGCCAAAAGCTTCACCCGATATGGAACGAGGAAACTTTTCTGTTTCTGTGGTCATTCCCGTGTTCAACGAAGAACAAACTGTAGCCGACATAGTCAACCGAACAAAGAAAACGCTTCAAAATATGGGAGTTTCCTACGAAGTTTTAGTCATTGATGATGGTTCATTTGATAACTCAGCAACCATTTGTGAAGAAATGCAAACCAATGTCGTACGGTGTGTTCATCAAGGCAAAGGTTTGGCACTTAGGTCCGGTTTCAAGTTGGCTAAAGGTGATGTGGTGGTTACCTTGGATGCTGATGGTTCTCATCAACCAGAAGAGATTCCATTAGTTGTAGAACCTATTATGGACGGCAAAGCAGATTTTGTGATAGGTTCTAGGTTTTTGAATTCCAAAGCCAATAAACGAAAAATTCCCAAAATAAACCGCATAGGCAACCGTTTGTTCAATAGTTTGACTGGGTACATTAGTGGAATAAAAATTTCTGATTCCCAGTCAGGCTTTAGGGCGTTTCGTGCCGCTTTGATACAACGAATGGATTTGGGTTCACACGGTTACGAGGTAGAATCTGAGATGTTAATCAAAGCGTTACGACTAGGCGCAAGGGTAATGGAAACTCCGATACATTTTGACCAGCGGACAATGGGGGCTTCAAAACTTGACCCCTTTCGGGATGGCGCTAGAATACTTTATGCGATAATAACATCTTATTTATCCTAACAAATACGTTAACGTACAACATCAAGAAGCGTTTCAAAGGGGCACCCACTTGGAAAGCAAAGAACCAAAACAAGACCCGCTTCCGGGAGTCAGCATAATAGTAACCACGTTTAATAGCGAACCAACCATAGACGAGTGTCTTCGTTCTATTCTGGAATTGGATTACCCCGAAAAACTGCTTGAAGTGGTTGTAATTGACGGCGGCTCAGTAGACAAAACAGCAGAACGTGTAAAAGAATACCCTGTTAAACTCGTTTTAAGCCAACTAAATGCCGCAGAAGCATACAATCTTGTTTTGAAGGATGTAAAGAACGAAGTAATTGGGTTAGTTGACTCTGACGCAAAAGTGGAAAAAAGTTGGCTGAAAAAACTTGTAAAACATTTAAACGACCCTGAGGTTGCTGGGGCAAGTGGTATTGTTGAAACATGGAACAGCAACAAATTGGTTCCAAGAGTTATTGGTTATGAACTCAATTACAGGTATCAGCGGCTTCCAAAAACAGTTGAAAGAGTAGCCACAATGAACCTGTTGCTTAAAACAAAAATTACTTTGGATATTGGGGGTTTTGATGAGGCTCTTCCAACCCAGTATGATACTGATTTTGGAGCACGGCTTGCCAAAGCTGGGTACAAAATAGCCTTTGATTCAGAAGCAAAATGTTACCATTTTCACCGTTCTACTTTGGCTGGGTTTTTCAAACAGCAGTACAAGTATGGTCAAAACACTTGGAAACTTTACATGAAGCACCCAAAACTTGCTAAAGGCGACAACATAACGGATTGGTGGATGAACATCCAGCCTCTACTGTATGGAGTTGCTGGTATCCTGCTTTTGGTTAGCCTACTTACCAGCTTTAACATCATTCCATCCGCAATTTTTTTGGGCATTGTAATCTTTACGTTGCTTCATTACACGGTTTCAGCGGTAAAAATTTCGTACATTTACCGCGACGCCACAGCAATGTATCTTGTTGTTCTCTATTTTACTCGAGCGTTAGGGTGGACTCTTGGAGCAACAACCTCTTTAATCCAGTCAATGTTAAGTGGAGGAGATGAAAAGTCTTGAATGTCTGCTTTGTAACTCCCGAATACTTCCCGATTTCAGGCGGAACAGGCGCCTACGTGTACTACCTTTCACACAGCCTACAAAAACTTGGACACAACGTTCACGTCGTAGCCAGAGACAACGAACATTCAGAAAAAACAATCAACGGCATCAAGGTACACTACATCAAAGGTGTAGGAAACGCCATAACCCGATATTGGCGGTTTGCTC
>JAOZIC010000214.1:10150-19060 GCA_026014605.1 Candidatus Bathyarchaeota archaeon | reverse complement strand
TTGTTGGCTGTTGACCAAGCAGAAAAGTTGGGTGTTAAACATGTTGGTTTTTCTGGCGGCGTTGCATACAACGAACACATCACAGAAACTATGCGAAAAACTGTAGAAGAAAAAGGCTTCAAGTTTCTTGTCCACACACGGATTCCTGCGGGTGATGGTGGAACCTCGTTTGGTCAAGCGGTGGTTGTGGGTTTACAGAACCAGAACCAACAATAAGACGCAAGGTTTGTTGAAAACCAATAGGTTAAATAAAAGGGGTATTCAGACAGTTTTTAGTATCCAAAACTTGAACTTTCTGTAAGTTCTCTGCAATGGTGATTGAAGTTGTGTCTTGCGATTCCGGCAAAGATTCTTGAAGTGAACGGCGATGTTGCCAAAGTCGATTTTGGGCAGGGAGTTGCCCGCGAAGTAAACGTTATGTTGGTAGACGCCAAAGTCGGCGACTACGTTTTGGTTCACGCAGGATACGCAATCCAAACCATGGACGAAAAAGCAGCCAAAGAAAGCCTGAATACTTGGCGCGAAGTTTTAGAGCAAACATAAAGAAGTGACCAAAGTGGCAAACACTAAAGATGTAATCAACGGCGAAGAAGTAACCCTTGAAGTTAAGCCTGGAACAAACATTTTGGAACTCAACAAACAGCTAGCCGAAAAAAACAAGCAACTATTAACCAAACATAACGTTAAAGCAATCGACATCATGGGTTCGATTGGTGCAGGAAAAACCAGTTTAATCGAACAACTTGTTCAAAAACTCAAACCAAAATACAAAATCGCAGTCCTCAAAGGCGACCTAACAACCACAATAGACGCCGAACGCGTCGGACGCCACGGCGTACAGGTTCTTACAATTAACACGGGACGGGAATGTCACCTTGACGCTAACGTTGTTGCTCGGGCATTTGAGCGTATCAACTTGGATGAAATTGATTTGCTGATTATCGAAAACGTTGGCAACCTGATATGCCCAGCCGAGTTTCCGCTGGGAACCGAAAAACGTGTTGTAGTTGTAAGCGTGACAGAAGGACCTTACATGATACTAAAGCACCCGTTTACGTTCATGAACGCCGACGTGATGGTTATTAACAAAAAAGATTTGGCGCCAATCATGAAAATTGACCCCAAACAGCTTGAAGGTCAGGTCAAAGAAATTAAACCAGACGTGAAAGTTGCGATAACCAACGCCTTAACTGGGGACGGGGTTGAAGAGTTAATCAAGGCAATGGAACTGTAATTTGTGGGAATAAAACATGCATGAACTTGCCATGGCAACACAAATCGTTGAAAACGTGCTTGAAGAAGCAAAAAGGCATGACGCGAAAAAGGTTGCTGAAGTTCATTTAACTATTGGCAAGATGTCGTTTTTGGGTGTTGACCAGATAAAATTTTCATACGGTATACTGGTCAAAGACACGATACTAGAAGACTCAAAGCTGATTGTTGAAGAAAAAGACGGCAAAATCGAATGCAACAACTGCGGCTACAAGGGAACCATAGAAATCAAGGACGACCCAGCTTACCATATTCCTGTTCCAACTCTTCAATGTCCTAAATGTGGGCAAACAGCAAAAATAGTTGAAGGAAAAGAGTGCACAATAACAAGTATAAGAATTCTCAAGCAGGAAGACAAAAATGGCTGCAAACAATGTTGACCCACAAAATTTTCGCGACCCCGAACTGGCAAAAAAAGTTGCCGAGCACATCAAAAAGAATGCTCCAAAATACAAAACCAAGTTTTGTCACGTCTGCGGAACCCACGAGTGGACGATAACACATTTTGGGCTTAGAAGTTTACTTCCAGAAACAGTAGAAGTTATTGCAGGTCCAGGATGCCCAGTTTGTATTCTTCCCGCCGCAGAAATCGACGAATCCATAGAACTAGCAAAAAAAGGTGTAACAGTTACCACTTTTGGAGATTTGATTCGTGTTCCAGGCTCGAAAACGTCGCTTCAGCAGGCTAAAGCCGAAGGCGCAGACGTAAGAATAGTCTACAGTCCACGAGACGCCATTGAAATGGCAAAGAAAAATCCAGACAAAGAGTTCGTGTTCTTTGCCGTTGGGTTTGAAACCACGTCTCCGACTACTGCGGTTGAAGTTTTGAGCAATCCACCTGAAAACTTTAGTTTTCTTGTTTCTCACCGTTTGATTCCGCCTGCAATGGAGCTACTGTTGGGTATTGGCGATTTGCAGATTGACGGCTTTATTGCTGCGGGTCACGTCGCCACGATTACGGGTTTGAAACCTTACGAAGGTTTTCCCAAATCATACAATATGCCAACTGTTGCCGCTGGGTTTGAACCGCTGGATGTCCTGTTTGCGTTGGACATGCTAGTACAGCAGGTGAAAGAGGGCGTTGCACGGCTTGAGAACGAATATAAGCGTGTGGTTACTTGGGATGGCAACCTTAAAGCGCAAAGGTTGGTGGAGCAGGTGTTTGATGTTGCAGACGGTAACTGGAGGGGGCTTGGAAGGCTTCCTATGTCTGCGTTGGCTTTGAAAGAAGAGTACTCGGCGTTTGATGCCCGTAAAAAGTATGATTTGCATATCGAAGATTCCAGAGACATACTAAGGGGATGTTTGTGTCATCTGGTTATGATTGGAAAAATTAAGCCGCCTGAGTGTCCAAGCTATTTGACGAAGTGTTCTCCTGAAGCTCCGAAGGGTGCGTGTATGGTTTCAAACGAGGGAACCTGCAGGATTTGGGCGAAGCACAGGGTTTCTAAACTTTGAACTAAGCTTATATTAACTTAAAGCGCCGTTAATTGTACAATAATCGTTCTTGAAGTGATTTGTAATGAACGTTAACGAGGTTCTTGAACGGTTCAGAAAAGCAGAATACCACTACCCAGACGTAATCTGGCATGACATCCGCTCAGTGAAACTTAAACCAAAACTAACCGAAGAACTGGTCAGCATGACCCCCCAAGAATTTAAGACACTATTGTTAAGCAACCTGTTTTTGCCCAAAAGTGTTTCACAACAAAACGCGGATGTCATTTTGAAAGAAAACGACTTCAACGAAGTAAAACTCAAACTTTTTGACCTTTTCTTAGGAGTCGGAGACTTCAAACAAAGACTCCAAACAGTGCTTGATCTTAAAGGGTTCAATGCGTGTATTGCTTCGCAGCTTCTTGCGGCAGTTAACAACCAAGAATACACAATTTACCACGAAAACGTTGTGAACGGCATAGAAGATTTTCTGACACATGTTGTTGATTGGCAGCTTGTGGAGTTGAACGTGAAAAACGCTGACGACTATGTAGACTTTAATGAGTTGTGTAAATCTATTAAGAACAATTTTGGTTTCAGAAGCCTAGGAGAGCTTCATGAGTTTTTCTGGCATGGTCATAGTTCGGGTTGGAATTTCATAATTTAGCGCTTAAACGTTCTACGGAAACAATTTAAGAGTGATAACAGAAAGTTATAACTGTGTCTTCTTCAAACAGTCGAGCATATGTTTTAGTGGAACTGCTCCCAGGAAAAGAGAAAGTTTTCTGTGAAGAAATCCTAGAAAAAGGACTGATTTTAGACTCCAAAATTGAACGAACAGACTTTGTTCACGGCTCTTATGACTTCATATGTGTACTAAACGGACCAATCAAGGAAATAGACCGCAGACTAATCGAGTTAAGAAATTCTCCATATATACGCAAAACTGAGACCCTTATCTGCTTTGAGATGTTCACATGGGACCAAGTCAAACAAAAAGTAGACGAAGAAAAATAGTCAACACCAAAATTCTGAACAGACAGAAAAACAGATTCTCTTCTTGATAGATAACACCATGAAAAATTTTCTAGCTAAACGCTTCAAAACCTTCCTTTAAAAGAAACGGAATCAAAAACAGCGCCGCCACAGGGTCAGCCCACCACCAACCAAACAGAACGTTAAGTCCCAAACCCACTAAAACGGTCAAATCCTGCAGGTCACACATCAGGCTCTCCACAGCCTCTGCTCGAAGGGCACGGGAACCTAACTTTTTTGCCAAACGTATTTTGCCAACATACAAAACAGTCATCAAAACAGCGCTGGCAACAACCAAAACAATTCCAACAAAACTTTCTTGCGGAGCAACAAGAAAACCTGTCAAAGTGGCCAACGACTGAAAAGCCACAAAAACAGCCAAAACAAAAAACGTTACACCCACCAACTTTAATGCCCTGCTTTCAGCGTTTTCTTCTTGTTCTTCATCCAAGTTCAAGCGCCAGATCAAAACAGCTCCAGCAAATATTTCGATTAAACTGTCCAAGCCAAAAGCAAACAAAGCAACACTACTGGAAACTGAAGCGGACCATAGTGCCACTGCGGCTTCGACAAAGTTCCAAGTGAATCCGACCCAAACTAGGATGAGTGCTTTTTTGCGAAGAGCCTTTCGGTCAATCAAACAGAATCAGTCCTAGCTGGATGCTGACACTAAAACGTGTGACATAAGTTCTATTTCAGGTTAAAGTTGAAACAAAATTTTGCGGTACATAGAAATCCCCGAGTTGAGTCTAAGCCCTTCGCGCATGCTAGGCCCGGATTAGGACATCTTCTTTGTCGTGCGTTTATCTTCAGCCTTTTTGATGGAACGCACTCGATGCCTATACGCATTGCACTTAGGTATTGTCCAGCCCATCGAAGCGGAGTTTTTGGCGCATACCAGCCTTCAGCTGTTTTGACCCGTATGCTCTATGCTTCAACGCAATACCAGAGCGTGCTCCCCAACTCGGGGAATATATCATGTAGGTATATTGGAGTATATAGTTTGTCGATGGGTTGAACATCATGAAAGATAAATATTACAAGTTTTTTTGACATATTTTTGTATAAAAACTGGGCTGTTTCCCATGTTCACCCTTCAATAAAGGACATCAAACACATAGATTGTGGTTTATAAAACAATGTTAACGTTATTCTCGTTTTTAACAGATTCGTGGTATGGGGTCACCAACAGGAGGTGCAAGAATTCTTTTTCCACCAACCACAGTTTCTAACACAACTTCGCTAAAGTCGTCTGTTGCTTCGCCAATTATTTGTGCGTCTTTGCCTTCTTTGGTCTGTTTCAGTGCCGCCAAGACCTCTTCAGCTTTCTGTGATACAACGCCGATGAGCATCTTTCCTTCGTTTCCAATCTCAAGCGGGTCTAAGCCAAGCATTTCACAGGCTGCTTTGACGTCACCTCGCACGGGGATTTTTGATTCTTTTACAAGTATGCCAACTTTGGATTTTTGGCTCCACTCGTTTAATGAGTTGGACAATCCGCCGCGTGTGGGGTCTTTCATTGCCACGATTCCGCCGACGTTAAGCAGGTTGTTTGCGACTTTGTTTAGGGGGGCTACGTCTGATTTTATGTTGCTTCCAAAGTTGTAGCCTTCCTGAGCAGACAAAACAGTAATTCCGTGCTCGCCTACCGTGCCAGAGATTATCAGTTTGTCGCCTGCGCGCAGGTTGGAGTCTAACAGCCAACGGGAATCAAATCTGCGGTGTTTTCGTACTTCGGCGATGTTGCTGTCTAGGGCTGGGCTTCGTTTTCCGATTCCTGATGTGTTAATTAAACAGCCGCCAAAACCGCTTTTTTCGATAACTTTTGTGTCACCAGTTACTATGTAAACTCCAGCTTCGTCGCATGCGGTTCTCATGCTTTGCAAGATTTTGTCCAAATCAGCTATGGCTAGCCCTTCTTCCAATACCATACCACAGGTTAATGCTAGTGGAGTGGCGCCTATCATTGCGATGTCGTTAACGGTGCCTGCAATGGATAAGCGTCCGATGTCCCCGCCCGCAAAGAACAGCGGTTTTACTGCGTGCGAGTCGGACTTTAAAACTATGTTGTCGACAACCGCAGAGTCGTCCAAGGCTTCAAGCGGGACTTCTACGTTGCTTCCGCCAAAATATTTTAGCACATGGTTGTGGATTAAATCGCTCATTATTGTTCCGCCGGCGCCGTGAGCCATAGTTATTTTGTCCAATGTAACTGCCTCAGCAAAGCTTTGATGTTCGACGTTTTTAAACACTACCAAAAAAATAAACTTAGATGGTGTTGTTTTGGGCAAAAACTGGAAATAGGCTCAATCAATAAGGTTTATAACCATTAATGAAACCTAATTCACAACCAACAGGATAAATTTCCTTTTCAAACAAACAACAAGAATGGTGGAGTCGAAAACGCCAGTAAAGCTACTCAAAAAAGAAGACAACGATATGCAAGTCATTCAGATGGTACTGCATACCAAAAACTACGAACTCAGTTTGAACAAAAACAAGTGCACGGGCTGCGGATTATGTGTGGAAGTCTGCCCCAAAGAAGCCATACAAGTAACCCGAACTCCAAAAAAGGCGAACGAAAAAGCCCAAAAACCCACAGTTAGCTTTGACGAAAACAAATGTCACTACTGTGGAATATGCCAAGCAATCTGCCCGTTTGGAGCCTTAACGTTAAAGATTAACGACAAAAATGCAAGTCCAGTAACCGACAAAGACAGTTTCCCGCAGTTGCTGCGAGAAATTGTGATTGCCCAAACCAAACTGGACGCAAAATGCCTGAAAATCAAAGATGCTTGTCCATTAGACCTCATCGAGGTTAAGAAAGCCGGCGGCAAAGTTGTTGTAGAAGTAGACAAGGATTCTTGTCCTGGTTGCCGAGTTTGTGAAGCAAAGTTTCCTGATGGCGCAATCCACGTGAATAAAGTCATTTGTGGAAGCCTTAGAATTTTCAACGAGAAATGTCCAAAGGGCTGCCATGACTGTGTTGATGTTTGCCCGATTCCCGAGGTTTTGATTGTTTCAAAAGATGGCAAAGTGCAAGTTAACGAAACTCACTGCGTTTACTGTGGTGCATGCAAAGTTGCCTGCCCGGAACAGGATGCGCTTGAACTTGAAAGACTAACCATTCGCCATACTGAGGTTAAGTCTGGAACTTGGATTAAGGCTCTGGAAAAGGTTGCGTCAACTGCAGCAGTAACTAAAGAGTTGCGTAAAAAGACTGGAAAAAAGCTCAAAGAATCAGTAATAAACAGAATGCCCCCAGAGGTGCTAGAGTATGAGTACTGAAAAACCCCGAGTAGGCGTATTTGTATGCCACTGTGGACTTAACATCGCAGGCGTAGTTGACGTTGCAGAAGTAACCAACTACGCGCGGACCCTGCCAGACGTAGTAGTAGCAATGGACAACCGCTACACCTGCGCTGACCCAGGACAAGAAGAAATCCGAAAAGCAATCAAAGAACACAACCTCAACCGAGTAGTAGTTGCCGCATGTTCTCCAAGAATGCACGAACCAACATTCAGAAGAACCGTAGCAGACGCAGGCTTGAACCCTTACCTGTTTGAGATGGCAAACATCCGCGAATTTGCTTCATGGTGCCACCAAAGCACACCCAAAGAAGCAACCGAGAAAGCTAAAGAAATCGTGAAAATGGCTGTTGCAAAAGCCAAGCTGCTTCAAAGGCTGGAAACCATGGAGGTTCCAGTAACCAACAAGGCGCTTGTAATTGGCGGTGGAATTGCGGGAATTAACTCTGCGTTAGATTTGGCGGGTATGGGCTTCAAGGTTTATGTTTTAGAAAAAACTGAAAGCATCGGCGGTCACATGGCTGCGTTGGACAAAACTTTTCCAACGTTGGACTGCTCGATTTGTATTGAAGGACCAAAAATGGTTGACGTTTCCCGTCACCCTAACATCGAGATTATTTCGTTTGCTGACCTAGAAAAAGTTGAAGGCTTTGTTGGCAACTTTAAGGTTAAAATCAAAAAGAAACCCAGATACGTCAACGCCGAAGACTGCACCGGATGTGGAGAATGCCGAGACGCCTGCCCCATTGAGTATCCTAACGAGTGGGACGAGAATCTTGGGGTAAGAAAGGCGATTTCGGTTCCGTTTGACCAAGCGGTTCCTTTGGTTTACACCATAAACAAGGACTACTGTATCGAATGCTACAAGTGTGTAGACGCATGTGGTGCCCGACAAGCAATCAACTTTGACCAGCAACCCGAAGACATCGAACTAGAAGTTGGAACAATCATTGTTTCCACAGGCTTTGACGTTTACAAACCATACGAAGAAAGCCAGTACGGCTACAGCAGGTTCGACAACGTTATCACCGCAATGGAGTTTGAGCGGCTGATTTTGGCTGCTGGACCTACAGGCGGTAAAATTGTTCGTGCGTCAGATGGTAAGAAGCCTCATACGGTTTCATTCATTCAGTGTGTTGGCTCAAGGGACGTGAACAAGAACGAGTACTGTTCTGGTTTCTGTTGCATGTATGCCTTGAAGAACGCAGTGTTGCTCAAAGAAAAGTACCACGACGACGTGGACGTTTACATCTTCTACATGGACATGCGAACCAACTTCAAAGGCTACGAAGAGTTCTACAGACGAGCCCGCGAACTAGGAGTTAATTTCATCCGTGGACGGGTTTCCAAGGTTGAAGAAATCCCAGAAACCAAAAACTTGCTCATCCGCTCAGAAGACATGGCGCTAGGTGAGCCCATAGAGTTAGAGTCCGAGCTAGTAGTTCTAAGCACTGCGGCTGTTCCAAGCCAAGGCTCAGACGATATCTCCAGAATCTTGGCAATCACCAGAGGAGCAGACGGTTTTTTCATGGAAAGCCACCCCAAACTCAAACCGTTAGACACTTCTGTTGACGGCATCTTTTTGGCGGGTGCATGCCAAGGACCAAAAGACATCCCCTACAGTGTTTCGCAAGGAAGCGGAGCCGCAGCCCGAGCTGCCACGGTTTTGTCTCAGCCAACTTGGAAGATAGAACCAATAATCGCAGTAGTAGACCCCGACAAATGCAAAAACGTCAACGCAAAATGTGGAATCTGTGTCAGCAAATGTCCGTACGGGGCAATAAAAGCTGACCTTAACCAAGCAGCAACAGTAACGGCGGCTATGTGTCACGGGTGTGGAACCTGTGTTGCAGAATG
>JAOZIC010000214.1:6432-10050 GCA_026014605.1 Candidatus Bathyarchaeota archaeon | reverse complement strand
GAAAAACTTGGAATCAGCAAAGAACGTTTCCGAGTAGAATACGTCTCAGCCGCCGAAGGAGTCAAATTCGCAGCCATAATGAAGGAAATGACCGAACAACTCGAAGCGTTAGGTCCAGAAAAAATCAAAGCAGAAAACGCGAAAGTAAAACCGTTGTTGGACAAGATGCTTGCAAGAAAGAACAAGTAGTTGTCCCTTGGTTTTTCTGAAAAAAGGTTGATTTCAACATACCACTGTTATTAGTATACTAATATGCCTGATTTTGGATGGCATTTCCTTTTCTTGCTTGAGATTTCAGAAAAAACCTAGTTTTCAACAATGAACTACTATTAGTCTTCAAATATGATTATCTGGTTTTGTTGTCAACCGTTTGTAGACAAAAACTGCAACCAAAGTAGATACCGCAAACAACGGTAAAAACAGCCATGGTGCAAATTCGGGAATAACTCCAGTTTGGTCAGTTTTAATTAACAGAATACAATTTTGTGGACCGTAAGAAGTTGTTTTTCCAGTCATGGCAAATCCTCCATCAGAGGTTTCGATAAGTGCATGTGGAATGTCTATTGCTGATTGAATGGCATGTGCGGGTTCTCCGTATGTTTGGTTCCACTTTTCGTTTCCTGACGCATCCGTTTTAATCAACCAGAAATCAAAGCTACTATGTGGTTCAGGGTCAAAGGAGCTTGATCGACCAACTATGGCGAAGCCTCCATCAGAGCTTTCAACTAAAGCGTCAGCGAGGTCTTGATTTGCTCCGCCATAGGTTTGGTTCCACTGCATATTTCCTTGCTGGTCAGTTTTTACTAACCAAAACTCTTCGGTTAAATCAGGAAAAGTTACACCCGCTAAAGCATATCCACCATCAGAGGTTTCAACTAAAGCATTGGCATCTTCCCATTCATCCCCTCCATACGTTTTGCTCCAATCCTCGTTTCCATGCGAATCAGTTTTTATCAACCAAAAATCACCGGAATCAACATCAAAAGATCGGGTAATTCCAGCCAAGGCAAATCCGCCGTCAGACGTCTCAACCAAAGATTTGGCACGATCACCGTCTGTTCCTCCATAGGTTTTGTTCCACTGCATGTTTCCTTGTGAATCAGTTTTTACTAACCAAACATCATCTTCTCCAGCACCAAAAGAAAACGTGAAACCAGCTAAAGCAAAACCGCCATCAGAAGTCTCTATTACGGTGTGAGGATAATCATGTTCAGGTCCGCCGTAGGTTTGATTCCATTCCATGTTTCCTTGAGCATCTGTTTTAATTAACCAAAAATCCCAAAGTCCAGCACCAAACGAGTCTGTTCGGGCACACAACGCAAACCCGCCATCAGAGGTCGTAACCAACGATGTTGCATATTCTTCGTGTGCTTCTCCATAGGTCTGGTTCCACTCCATGTTTCCCGAAGAATCAGTTTTAATCAACAGAACGTCGTCATCAAGTTCCCCAGCCAAGGCAAATCCACCATCAGAAGTTTCAACCAAATCATAGGCAACGCTTCCAAGATAGGTTTGACTCCACATTGATGAAGCGTTAATAGTTATAACTAAAGAGGGGTATAACAGAAGACAAACAGTTCCAATTAGAAAAAACAGTTTTCTGAAACAAAACACGTTTTCTCCCCTAAACATATAACCAATTCGTTTTAATAAAAGGGTAGTTGTCAAGAAACTTTGACTAAATCTGAAGCCTGAACGTTTGTCTAGCCTAGTAGAGGCTAGTTTGTAGCTACAGACAAAACTATGTTATTTTGTTTAACAAAAAATTGTCTATGTTATGCTTACGTTCTGGATTTGGAAATAGCGTTTCGCCAAAAAACGAATTCTTTCAGCGTTTCTGCCATTTTTACCGATGGCAACGCCCTTGTCTTTAGGATTCACAGAAATAACTGCAATCGTTTTACCGTCCATACGTTCGGTAATCCGAACTTCGTCAACTTTGGCAGGTTTAAGAGCGTTCTTGATGAACTGAGCAGGGTTTTCCGAGTGTTCAATAACCTCGTGTTTTTTGCCAGTCATCTTCTCTAACATGTGGATGTTTTTTCCACGTTTGCCAATGGCCATGCCGATGTTACCTTCTTTGACAATAAAAATGAGTCTGTTTAGGTCATCGTCGACAATGCAGTCTTTTACTGTTGCACCAGTTATGCTTTGAAAAAGGGCGATGTAGCGCATTTCCGTGCTAGTGAACTTTATTCCAGTAGCCATGTTATGCCTCCGTGATCTTTAGAATGTTTGAGTCTCCAGGTTCTTTAACGGTTAGTGCAGATACCTCAAAAGGTTTACCGCAAACTGCACCCAAGTCTAAACTGGTGCCTTTATATATACTCACCGGAATTTCTGAAAGCTCACAATAGCGCTCTATGTCCCCTCGAAAACGGGGAGGACAGTTAGAGGCAATTATTATCAGCTTTGCTTTTTTGGCTTTTGCACTACTTAACGCGCTGTTAGCGCCAAACTGAATTTTTCCTGTTTTCACAGTTGTTGCTATTGCTTTGTTGACGTCTATCATTGTTTCTTCTCTCGTTTATTATTGCTAGTTGTCATGTAAAGGTCAACGAGTCCTGTGCCGATGGGTATAGATTGCCCAACTATAACGTTTTCGGTTACACCCTTCAGCGGATCGCCTTCTCCACGTATTGCTGCGTCGATAATGTTAGGAACAGTAATCTCAAACGCTGCTCTGGCGAGTACACTTGACTTTTTACCGCTGATTCCGTGACGACCAATCTGGCGCACATCACCGGTTGAGGTCATGATGTCTGCCATCAACATAGTGTGACGAATGTCAACGTCAAGACCCTGCTCTTCCAGAACGCCTTGGGATTCTTTCATTAGCGAGTTTCTTGCAGCTTCGATACCAAGAGTTTCAGCAATTTCGTGAACGTTGTTTGTAGTAGTCCTTGTTGGGTCTACACCAGCAACGTCAAGAACATAAGACAAGTTAGAACCGTCCGTTCGGATAACCCATTCACCAGTTTCTTCAGTAACCAAGACCCTGCGTATTCCAGGAGCACCTTTAACGTGTTCGTTTGGAAGTTTGGCGACAAGCTTTTTCATATCAATCTCTTTTTTAGGTTTGCAAATCAGCATGTCTTCTTCGACGCTTAACTCATAGTTTGTTAAGCTTACCAAAGTAGGCAAATCTTCAGGTTTTACGCCTCGTTCGCTCATCATGTTAAGGTCAAGCTTTACAGCAACCACTTCAAGTTCAGGGTCAACGTAGGGCTCTGTTTCTGAAATATCAGCGATAGTAGTTGCAATGATGTCCCTTGCGATTTCTGTGGCTTTGTCTTTGCTCTTTCGGTGCACCTTGTCAAGATAAATGGTCATAATAGGTGTTGATGGACTGCGTCTTGCGTCTACAATCTCGATAAGCCTTGGCAAACCAAGAGTGACGTTTTGTTCTCGGACACCCGCATAGTGGAAAGTCCTAAGGGTCATCTGGGTACCAGGTTCACCAATAGATTGAGCAGCAACAATACCAACAGCTTCTCCAGGTTCAACAAGAGCACGCTTGTAGTTTTCTAAGGTCAAGCTGATTGCGCGGTCAATACCTTCTTTGCCAAAGTTAGCTTTAGCCAGCTCATTCTTTAGCTCTCTAACCAGTAGAGGAGT
>JAOZIC010000214.1:0-6332 GCA_026014605.1 Candidatus Bathyarchaeota archaeon | reverse complement strand
GCGTTGATAAGACGCCTCTGCATGTAACCGCTCTGCTGGGTACGAACCGCAGTGTCTACCAGACCTTCACGACCACCCATAGCGTGGAAGAAGTATTCTATAGGGTCTAAACCAGTTGTGTAAGATGCATAAACGAATCCACGAGCCTTAGGAGTAGAGTCTCCAGCCTTGAAGTGTGCCAACGCTCGGTTGACGTAGCCTCGCATTACTCGTTTGCCTCGTACGGACTGTTGTCCTACTGAAGCCGCCATCTGACCGATGTTAAGGTTACTGCCACGAGCTCCGGTGCGGGTCATGATGATTCCGCCGTTTTCAAGCTCGAAGTCTTCGTCTGCTACTTTGCCGGCTTTGTCACGAGCTTCAGCAAGTTCGTTCATTACATAGATTTCAAACGACTCGTTAAGTGTCTGACCGGGGAGTCGGGGTAGGGTGCCGTCTTGGTATTCGGCTATCAGTTTTTCGATACGTTTCTCGATGATGTTCATGTTACGGCGAATCTTCTTTCTGGCTGCGTCTGAAAGTTCGAGTTCGTCAAACGAGAAAGTGAAACCTTTCAGGCTGACGTAAACTTTCAACATTTGGCAGACGCTGTTTAGGAATTTTCGTCCAGCCTGAGAGCCGTAATCTTTGATGATACGGTGAAGAATACTGTCAGATTGTTCAGCACCAATCGAGCGTCTGTCGATGATACCGCATTTAAGAACTCCATCTTTGACTACAACGTATGCGTCGTGAGGACATTTTTCAGCCATACATGTTGTACAGTTGCGGCAGATAGTGGATTTCAGCACGTAGTTGAGGTCTTTTGGAAGATACAAACTGAAAATCTGTTTTCCAGTCCACAAAGGTTTGGGCGCTTTTACTGCGGGTTCAGGTAAATCGCCTTCAATACCTGACGCCACAAGTAGCCTGCAAACTTCCTCTTTAGTTAACATATTGCCCTTTTTGGTGAACATATACGACGAAGTAATGAAATCTCGGATAGCACCGATGATAGGTCCACCAAACCTTGGGGAAAGTATCTGGTCTTGGACTTGCATCAGTAGCCGTGCTTCAGTTTGAGCCTCTTCACCCTGCGGAACGTGAAGGTTCATTTCGTCCCCGTCAAAGTCCGCGTTGTAAGGAGGACAAACACACAAGTGCAAACGGAACGTCTTATGGGGCAAAACTCGAACGTAATGCGCCATAATTGACATCCTGTGAAGCGAGGGCTGACGGTTAAATATTGCAATGTCGCCGTTCATTAGGTGGCGTTCTACAATGAAACCGGTTTCCAAAGATTCTGCAACTTTGTCGCGTTCAACAACAAACTCTAGTCTGACACGTTTCCCGTCTGGGCGTACAACATAAAGTGCGCCGGGGAACTGTTCAGGACCGTTAATGATTAGTTTTCGCATCTCTTCGATGTTCCAAACTGTAACCTTTTCAGGCATTGAAAGCCTCATGGCGATTGCCATTGGAACACCAACTTCGTTAAGGTCCAAGTTGGGGTCAGGTGAAATAACTGTACGAGCGGAGAAGTCTACACGTTTTCCGGATAGGTTGCTTCGGAAACGTCCTTCTTTTCCTTTGAGTCGTTGGCTGATTGTTTTCAGGGCTCTTCCTGAGCGGTGTCGTGCAGGAGGAATTCCTGAGGCTTCGTTGTTGAAGTATGTTGTACAGTGGTATTGAAGCAGTTCAGAAAGGTCTTGAATAATAAGTGTAGGAGCACCTGCTTCCATGTTTTCTCGTAGACGTTGGTTGATTCGGATAATGTCTACAAGTTTGTGGGTTAAGTCGTCCTCAGAGCGGATACCCGACTCTAAAGTAATTGAAGGACGAACATAAACAGGAGGAACAGGCAAAACCTGCAGTATCATCCATTCTGGACGAGCAGTAGAAGGATGGAAACCAAACAGTTCAAGGTCTTCGTCTGGAATTCGCTCAAGCCGTTCTCTGACCATGCTCTGGGTTAAGCGTTGTGCGCCTTCTTCCAAGATTTCGTAAAAGCTTGTGGGCTTCGCAAACTCAATTTTTGATTGCTGTGCACCACAGTATGGACAATCCTTTTTCTTGGCGTCTTTCATGATTTTTTTGTATACATCTGGAGGAACTTCACCCAGCAAATCCATTGTGCGTTTAATCATTCTTTTTGTTGCTTCAACTTTGTTTTCTGGAAGCAAAATGCGTCCACAGTTTCGGCATGTGGCTTGAAGAAGGTTGTGAATTATTTTAGTAAACTCGATGTGAATAATAGGAACAGCCAATTCGATGTGACCAAAGTGTCCTGGGCATCGTATGGCGGTGTTTCCACATGTTTTGCATCTTTGTCTGGGTTCTAGGGTTCCAAGTCTTCCGTCCATAAGACCAGAAGTAATCGGTGCGCCGTCTTCGTCGTAGGTGTCGGCTGTTTGTATTTCTGCAACGGATTGTCTGCGGATGTCTTGTGGGGAATATATTCCGAAATATAGTTCGTCTATAACTTTGTGAATTGTAGTGTCTACTGCCATTTTATGCCCTCTCCTTAAGTCTTAACCGAGGAGTAATACACAAACTCATCATTTCCTGTAGTAGAAGCTTAAACGCGTACGAAACAACTACTGGCGATATCTGAGCTTTGTCTTCACAGATTCTGCACGTGTATTTGCGTTGCTTGATGTCGTAATACGAAATGAAGCCACAGTTCTCACAAACATACAACAGATACTTGTCAGACTCTTCCAGCAAACGGTCCCTAAGAACCATTGCTGCACCGTGACCGATAAGGCAGTCTCGCTCCATTTCACCGAAACGCAAACCACCACCACGAGCACGACCCTCAGTAGGCTGACGGGTCAACATCTGGACCTGTCCACGAGCCCTTGCGTGCATCTTGTCTGCAACCATGTGGTGCAGTTTTTGGTAGTAGACTACGCCCATGAAAACGTCGGCAACAAACTTTTCTCCAGAAACACCACTGTAGAGAACCTCTCTGCCAGTGTGACTAAAGCCTAATTCGACTAACTCTTTTTTGAGTTGTTCTGGAGTTTCGTTGCTGAACGGAGTTCCGTCAACTGTTTTGCCTCGTGCGGCTGCAACCTTTCCTGCCATGGATTCCAAGAACTGACCAATGGTCATCCTTGAAGGCATAGCGTGTGGGTTAATGATTAGGTCTGGAACGATACCGTTTGGACTAAAGGGCATGTCTTCTTGTGGAACTATCATGCCGATTACTCCTTTCTGTCCGTGACGAGAAGCAAATTTGTCTCCAAGTTCAGGAATACGTTGGTCGCGAACACGAACTTTGACCAGTTTGCTGCCTTCACCAGTTTCTGTGATGAAGATGTCGTCAACAACACCAGCTTCCGAAGGTCGAACGTCCACGGATGTGTCTCGCATGGTTGGACCTTTTACTTCGAATTCTTTGTATTCTTCAAGGAATCTTGGGGGACTGGTTCGTCCGATGAGAACGTCGCCGCCCATGACTTCAGATTCTAGGCTGACGATACCGTCTGGTTCTAGCATACGGTAGTATTGTTCGCCTCGGTAGCCTCTGATTCCGGCTTCTGGAACTAGGAATCTGTCTCTGAGTCCACCTAGGTATTGTCGGCATTCTGCTTCGTAGATACGGAAGAAGGTACTTCGTACTAGGCCTCGTTCTATGGAGGCTTTGTTGAATATGATGGCGTCTTCCATGTTGTAGCCTTCAAAAGAAAGAACTGCAACGATACAGTTTTGTCCTGAAGGTCGTTCGGTGTATCCGATGATTTCCATTGGTTTTGTTTTAACCAAAGGAGTCTGTGGATAGTGCATGATGTGACAACGGGAGTCAACGCGGTTGGGGAAGTTTGTTAGGTTTATTCCCAAGGCTTGTTTGGACATTGCTGCTTCGTAAGAGTTACGGGGACTCTGGTTGTGCTCTGGGTAAGGTATGATTGAGGCACAAATTCCAAGAATCGTGTAAGTTGCAATCTCGACGTGGGTGTGTTCGGGTGTTATTGCGTCAAAGTCTATTGCAACATAGATGTTTTCTTCTTCTTCAGCGTCGATGTATTCGAGAATTCCTTGAGTGATCAGGTCTTCCCAAACCCATTCGCCAGAACGAACTTTTTCTACGTGTTCTTGCTGCAGTTTTGGTACACCGTTTTCTACAATAATAAGAGGACGGCGTACACGACCTTGGTCGCAACTGATGTAGATTTCTTCGCTTTCTCCTTGTTCTTTGCTAAAGTATGCAACGTTAACTTCTGTGGAAACTTCGCCATTTCGGCGTTTTTTGCGTATTTCGTCAACCAACTGCTGTGGCGACGCGCAGTAACCAACAATACTGCCGTTGACAAAAACTTTAGCGCTAGAAGCTCGTTGGTCTACGTCTGTTTCTGCTACTGGAATAACATCCAGCTGGTAGATAACTTGGTTAATCGCCGCAGGGTCAACATAAATCGAGGTTGACGCGGCTAATGAAAGGTTCTTTACCAGACCACAGTTTGAGCCTTCAGGGGTTTCGTTTGGACAAAGCCGTCCCCAGTGAGTTGGGTGCAAGTCTCGCGCTTCGAAGTTTGGTTGACTTCTGCTGAGCGGAGATTGTAGCCTTCTAAGGTGGCTTAAGGTTGAAACTACGTTTGTTCGGTCCAAAAGCTGAGTGATTCCGACTCGTCCTCTGCCCCAGTTTCCTGTTGCAAGAGCGTGACGGTGCCTGTCGGTTACTATTCCTGGACGAACAGCAGCAGATATTGTGATTAGTTGACGTTTAACGCCCATGCGTTCTAGTTGGTATTTGATGTCCCTGCATAGGTTTCTAAAGGCAATCCTGAAAAGGTCTGCCAGCAAGGGTCCTGCAAGTTTGAGTCGTTTGTTTTTGAAGTGGTCTTTGTCGTCTTCTTGTCTAAGTCCAAGTTTTAGTTCAATAACTCGGCTAGCCATTTCACCAAGGAACAATGCTTTGGTTAGTCGGCTTTCTTCTGTTCTGCCGATGTGTGGCAAAAAGTTGCGGTCGATTATGCTTTTTGCTTTTTGGTTTCGGTATTCTTCGACTTGTCCATGTGCAACGCGGTTGCCGATGTACATTATTGCGTCTTTTACTGTGTCAAAGCCTGCTGCTTTTTCAAATGAGGCTTCAAGTTCGTTTTGTACAATTGGGTCTGGAGAAACTGCTTCTGCGATTTCTTTGTCTGATTCTATTCCAAGAGCTCTCATCAAAATCATCAATGGAGCTTCTGTGGGTACTCCAGGTATTGAAACGGAAAGTCCGCCGTCTGATTTCATTCGTAGCTGAATTCTTGCTCTGAAACCAACGGTTGTTGAAAAGATTTTAGCTTGATAAACTGGTTTGGTTCCTCGGGTATCGATGTCTACGAGGACGCGGTTTGGTGCTAGGTCTTCCATTGCGACGACGACTCGTTCTGAGCCGTTGATCAGGAAGTATCCTCCGGCGTCGTGTGGGTCTTCTCCGTATTCGATTAGTTCTTCGTCTGTTAGTTGAGAAAGAATACAAAGTTTAGATTTTAACATTACAGGAAGGTCGCCAATCAGAACCAGTTCGGGTTCTTGCTCTCTTCCATCTATGACTGGGGTCATCTCCAACGCTAGGGGCGCTGCATAAGTTAGGTTTCGGAAGCGTGCTTCCATGGGGAAAATTTCGTGTTTTGTTCCGTCAACTTCGGTTCTGTATGGTCTGCTGATTTTTGATTGTGGGTCAATTACCCAAAGTTGTCCTAGTTTGATTTTGTAGGGCATCTCTGGGATTTCGATTTTGATTTCGCCTATTTCATCGATTACTTCTTGCAGTCCTGTGTCGATGAATTTGTTGTATGAGTCCAGGTGCTGACGTACTAAGCCTTTCTGTTTAAAGAAAGATTTTTGGAGGAGTAGAAGGTCATTTTCTGATATTACCAAATTTTTCTAAGTCCTCCCTAATTTTTTGTAGTGATAAGGGAAGTTTGAGGGTTTCGTCTCTGTTTTGTTCAAATTGAGAGTTTCCTCCGCTGGGGCGGATATTATCCCACCCTAAAATACGGGTCTCCTTAATTAAGCTTCAAATTTTCTTTTGAAGGCTATCAAGGTAGACCAACGCGCCCATTAATAAATTTTGCCGTCAACATCTAGAGCCTAATAATTTTTTGCGGCTTTTGTTTTTGTTTTCTGCAATTCTAAACCAGTTTTAACATGTACATAAAAGAGTACCATCATATGCTTTTGAAGGTTTGCCCACACAATCAAAACACTATGCGCCGACGCAACCAACAAAGAAGGAGTACAAATCTTCGTGTATGTTGGCTACGAAATAGTTAACCCAGCAGGAATCCAAGCAAATGCAAACCTAACAATAAACATAGAATCCTAAGCGCTTCATTCTTTCTTTTTTGGCAAACTTT
>JAOZIC010000192.1:6650-19109 GCA_026014605.1 Candidatus Bathyarchaeota archaeon | reverse complement strand
AAAGACGGTGACACACTTTTCGAAGATTGAATATACTCGTCCGCCAAAACACCGTGAACCGTCTGAATAAACGGTTTTTCTGGGTTTTGTTTCTTTAGTTTCTTCAAAAACTTGTAACCGCTAACCGCATGCGCCTCGTAAACATCAGCGTCAATCTTGTTTACCATCTTGGAGATAGACCTGTTAAAAACCCAGTTATCCAGTGGATACAGTATGTCCGTGGAGTAGCATGGAACAATCTTTGTCCCATTCACGTTTTCAGTTGTGTTAAACCCGTTTTTTGTTCCACTGTAAACCGTCACATCAACTTCTTTGGACAAAATTTTGGAGGTTTCAACGATTCTGCGTTCTACTCCACCGTAGTAAAGGTGAGGCGGCTGCGTGTTAAAAACTGCAACTTTATGCTTGTTATCCATTGATGTGTGCCTCTAGCGTTGAAGCGGTTTACATTGTCATTCTTTGGCATCATTAAGTATTAAAAATGACCTAACCCAACATCATCCGCAAACTTATTGTTGCAGACTTTTGTAGAATTTGGTTTAAGATTTATTAGCCACTTTAACAGGGCAATATGTCAAACGTGTAGCGGTGTTACAGCTATGCAAGTAAGTTTGATTCACCTGCAAAGCAGCGAGTCGATACAACAGAACCTAGAGACCGCTGAGGAAATGCTGTATAAAGCGGCAGAGACAGGTTCCAAATTCATTTGTTTACCTGAATATTTTCCAATGCCCGCCAGCTTGGAAGACCGAACCGAAATAGACACCTTAGTGGCTCAGACCCGTAAACCTGCTATTGAACTTTTGAAACGTGCTTCAAGAAAAATAGACGCATACATTGTTGGCGGAACTATCTTCGAAGGCTTCAGAGGAAAATACTACAATACCTCCCTTTTCCTCAAAAACGGAAAAATATTGGGCAAATTCCGAAAAATGCACCTAACCAACTGGGAAAAAAGCGTAAACCTGAATGTAGGCAGCACCTTCCGCGTTTTTGAAACTGAACACTGCAAAGTCGGAATTTTGATTTGTGCAGACGTTTTTTACCCAAGAACCGTAAAAAAGTTGGCGTCGTTAGGCGCTGAAGTTATCTTTTTGCCTGTTTCTGCTTCGCGGACTCATCCTTACGTGAAAGGTCATCCATTGACTGAAAAACGGGCAATAGACAACGCAGTTTTCATCCTAAAAAATGGGGACACTCGGTCAAACTCACGCGGCGGAAACAGCGCCATAATTTCTCCTTGGGGAATAATGGTCCAAGCCAAGGACGAGTTGAACACAAAAATCATCACTGCCGACCTTGACATAGTCAAACTAAGAAAGTATCGGCGCGCAACAGTTTCCCAGTAACTGCTAATCCGCGTAGATTTTTTCCCATTTCTCAATAATTTTGTTCATGTTTTCAAAACCGAACTTGTCTAACCACCCACGGTAGTTAGCGTCGTTTACTGCGGTTCGGCACACGTCTTTTGCTCGGTCAGCGTTATGGAACAACAACAGAACCGCGTCCACGTCGTGGCTTGACACATATGCGACGGTGCGGAGCATTGCTTTTGTTTCCACTTCTCTTGGAATTTCGGCGCTTAACTCGATGAAAATCGGTTTTTTCAGTATTTTCTTAAAGTCCCGCGTAAGCGTATCCACCCAATACATCGTCACGTAGTTGTGGGACGACAAAGGAACATGGAAAAAGTCCACATATTCTGCAAGGGCATCAAAGTCTAAGCCGAATCTTTCTTTTGCCAGAATCGGGTCAGGCCATATTTCTATACCAAACGGTTGGGTTACAAGTTTTTTTGCTTCTGCGATAAAATCAGTGACCGTTTGTGCTCGCCAGTCCAGCCAATCTAAACCGCTTTGTCGTTGCAGTTTGCTGCATCGGTCGCAGGTGCAAAAGCCTTCTTCGGGGAAGTGGTAAAGGTTCAGGATTACTCCTTCAACGTTTGTTTTGGCGGTTTTTTTGATAAAGTCCAGCATTTCAGCTTGGTATTCTTCGTTTGTTGGGCAAACAAAGTCCCACGGTAGCGAGTATGCTTTGTTTGTTCGTGTTGCTGGTCCATGTTCTGATAGTGCGACTATTTCGGGTTTTTTTCGTATGGCTTTTGCGTCAACAAAACAGGTTATGTCGTTGTACATGTTTTCTGCGGGTTCGCCTATTACGCCGTCGACACGTTTTGAGTAGTAAACAGAGATGTCGTAGCCTTCAACAATTGTGGGTTCATAGATTACGGTTCCAATCTTCAATGCTTTCGACCTTTGACAAGTTGTATCTTTAACTTTAAATCTAATGACGTTAATTAGTTTTGACATAAAATGTTGCAGGTGCAATTCGATGAACATTAAATTCGATTACACAAAATGCGAAAAATGCGACTCATACACCTGTGTAGACTGCTGCGCAATGGCTGTTTTGGCGTTAGAAAACAACAAACCAGTAATAGTTGACCTTGATGCATGCACCCTGTGCGGAATATGCCAAGACCTTTGTCCAAGCAAGGCAGTAACTGTTGAAAGCTAGTTTTTGTTTGTTGGTCACGTTTTGAACCGTTTTTTGTTGAACTAATTCATACTGTAATAGCGTAACTAAGAAAAGGAAGTTAAACGTTACAAATTTCCCTGTTACAAAGCACCAATAGTCCAGAGTTATACACTTAATAATGCTGAATTTGTGACAAAACTAGTAGAAGGAACAAGACCAATGAAACTTGAAACAGGAATCAAGTCTGTTGAAGCGGAAATACAAGACAATAAACTAGTTATACGGTCAAAGTCTCCGCTTAAAATCTTAAGTTCTGCTGTTTTCAACGGCGGCGCCAAAGAATCAAACTGCATAGTAAACTTTCAGGTACCAGAAGACGCAGGCAGCGACCTAGACGACCAAGTTCACAAAGATGCAGGCGACTTCTTGCACGATGAAATGGTCAAAATGGGTTTTGCCGAAAACGAAGTTGTAGCATTAATGACTGCAGCAAAAATGAAAAACGTGCAAATGGAAACAATAAAATTTGAAGACCTCACCTTAACCGCTTTTGTTACCGCAGGCGCATATTTTGCTGCAACAGCAGGCGACGAAATCGCCTCAAAAGAGACCGCGTTTCCGTTCAAGAAATGGGGAACAATAAACATCATCGTTTTGGTTGATGGCAACTTGACAGAAAGCTGCATGGTCAACAGTATTGTTACTGCAACTGAAGCAAAAGCATCTGCACTACGGGAAATGGATGTTCGAAGCCGTTTCTCTGGGGAAGTAGCCACTGGAACAGTAACCGATAGCGTTCTTATTGCGTGTACCAAGAACGGAAAAACTATCAAATATGCTGGAACTGGCACAGTTTTGGGCGAGTTAATCGGCAAAACAGTAAAAGCCGCGCTCAAAAAAGCAATTTACAAACAAGAACAAATGATATCCAACAGGCCCATAGCAAAACGGTTGCAGGAACGAGGTGTAACCGTTCACGGAATAACAACCCTGTTCTCACAGATTCGTCCAATTCTTCGCGAAAACCCTGAAAAACGAATACAGTTCACTGAAGAATTCAAGCGCGTTTTGAACGACCAAAACATTTCAGCGTTAGTTATTGCTGGTTTAAGGCTTGACGAAGACGCAAAAAATGATTTGATTCCTGAAAACCCCGAGAATGAGTACGGCAGAAGTTTTGTTCTTAGCAAAATCTTACAAAAAGTTGTAATCGATTATCTGTCAAAAGAAAAAACGCCGTCCTCTAAACAGGTTAGGCCTGCTTATCTGAGTTCAACTTTCTCCGAAAACTTGGGTTGGTTTAGCCGAAGCATACTTTCTGCGGTCATGTATTCTGTGTATGCAAATGTTGTAACAAATGATTCTGAAACACAGAAACAATGAATTGAAAACCGAACATTGAAGCAGATGATTCGTTTGGTGGGGTTTAGTAGCAATCCTTATAGCCTACTGTTTGCAAGTTGTCGCACTTGAAGAGAGGAATATACCTTGAAATTTGGAATGTTCATCTATGAACCTACACCTGTTGAAGGATTTGACCTACAAGTATATCGTCTTAAATCTGAACGAGGAATCGTTGGAACTCCAAATCCCGAAATGACCACAAACATCGCATGCTTTGGCGACAACAACATGGCAGGCAAACACCCCGACTGGGTTGCACAATCTGCTCATGGACCTGCACTAAGAACAAACAAATACTACAACCTAAGATGGGACATCGTCTGCAACCAAGAAAAACAAATGGTCGACTACATGCTCGACATGATCGAAAAAACCGCAGACAACACACAAGGAATAACCGTAAGCAGCATGCACGTAGCAGACCACGGATTCTGCACATGCCCAAGATGCAAAGAAGCACACGCCAAAAGCGGCATGGACCTTCTCGAGTGGAGAGCACAAACAGTAACAGACTTTATCGCAGCAGCAAAAGAACGCATAAAAAACAAACCATTCTATGTTGGGTTACTACCTGACCCCGTAAACTGTTACGAACGCTTCGGACTAGACTTTGATGCACTGGCCGAATATGCAACCGCTTTTGTTGTTCCACACTGGTCTAAAACATATGCAACTCCATGGTACTTTGAATCGCTATCTAGAGCATTCAAAAAACTGCTAAAGAAACCAGTTTATCCTGGACTTTACATACGTGGACCGGGCGACGACCAAAGTCAACTTGAAAGCCACAAACAGATACTAAAGACTGCATGCCGTGTTGCACGAACTGGCGTTGATGGCCTTATCTTCTTGGCAGCAAACGCGACCTACATGAAAGACTTCCAAAGAGCTTGTGTCGAAGATGTAAACCTTCGTGAAGAGCTTGACGGATATGGCGGTAAGCCAGTCTTAGATTTGGTAGACAAGTGGGAAAGTATTCTATTCTAGTTTAAACGCGTTTTTTAACGCGTTCTTTCTTCTTTTTTTAGGTTTTTTGTTGTTTTTAACATGAGAAAACATAGAGTTTCATAGGTTTTCATGTCAATACTCAAATCTGTGATTATTGTTGAGTTAATAAAATTCTTTACATCAATTCAGAGATATTGAAGCAAAGCTTAAATAACCTGCGTCAAAGTATTTTGCAGTTCTAATACGGGAGACTAGAAAATGGAATTCGGCAATTATCTGTACGAACCAAAAAAAGTTGAAGGCTTCGATTTTGACGTATACCGACTAAAACCAGAAACTGGACGACGAGGAACCCCACAAACCGACATGTGGAACAACATTGCAGTTTTCGGAGACAACGTATCCGGCCGTGCTCACCCAGAATGGATTTCTGAATCAGCACGCGGACGAGGAGTAAGAGGAAACAACCAATACAACCTCCACTGGGACATTCTTTGTCCAACAGTTCCTGAATTCAGAGAAGAACAACTAAACTACATCGAAAACACAGTTGACCAAACAGGCCAACCAATCTTCTTGAACAGTTGGCACTTTGCTGACCACGGACACTGCACCTGTGCACGATGCAACAAATTGTGGAAAGAAAGTGGTCTTGACTGGTTTGAATGGCGTAACCAAACAATTACTCAATTCATTAAAGACGTTAAAGAACGCGTAAAAACAAAACTAGTACTAGCCGTTCTTCCTGACCCAGCAAACGCAGACCAACGTTTCGGTATGGACCATAAAGAACTATACAAAATCTGTGACGCATTTAACATCGTCATGTTCTCTCAAAACTATGCAACCTCATGGTATTGGGAAATGATTGCCCGTGCTTTCCGAAGAATCTTTCCTGAGAAACCAGTGTACTCAAACATCTACGTTTGTGGTCCAGGTGACGACCCCGCTCACTGCCCACCAGTTGAACAACTGATCAGGGTTTCTGTTCGTGTTATGCGAACTGGAATTGACGGTATTGTCTATCTTGCTGACGTCGCTGACAACATGGTAAAGTTCCAGAAGGCAGTCACAGAGAAAGGTGATTACCGAGACTCGCTTAGCGACTACGGTGGTCAACCAGCGCTCGATCTGTTTAACAGATGGGACAAGCTGTTCTAAGAACCTACCAACTTTTTTAAAACAGGCTTCGGCCTTTTTCTTTCTTTTTTTACCGAAAAACCTTTCGCAGTTTTTGTAATTTTTAGAATTTTGTTACTGTGTTTTGTAGCTTCGAATTATGCCAACTACTGCTAAAACGATTACCAGTCCACCTAGTGTGGGTAGTGCGGTTTCAAGTGTTAGTTTGAATGGTGAGAAACTCAGGAACAGTCCTGTTAATGCTGTTATGGCAAAGCTCAGTCCTATGGAGAATGTGATTCGTTCGATTAGGTCCATTGTTTCCTGTTTTGGGAACAGTGTTTGGGTTAGGCAGTATCCGGGTAGGAACGCCACGAGGATGAACGCGAATATGTATCGTATGTATGCTTGGGGTGTTGCCGATTCGGGAATGAGTTGTATTGTGGCAAATGCGAGAACTGCTAATCCGATGACTATCCAGAACCAGTAACTGGTTTTTGATGTAATCATGGTTCCAAAATTCTGGTTAACTGTTGTAGTTTGCGTAACTGAACGTGTTGATTCCCTGTTCAATGTTTTCAAACAACCCACCAGCCTTCTTATAAGTGAGAGAACATAAAAATATACTTGCTGTTAAGGCATAGCTAAGCAAAGTGTTGCGAGGAATTTACGTGAACGTAAAAATAACTCTAGTAAACCCGCCTTACCCACGGGTGGGCCATCAGCATCCTCCAGCGATACCCTTAGGCATCGGATATATGGCGGCTGTTTTAGAAAAAAATGGTTACTCAGTAAACATTATCGACTGTCAAGCACTGCATTTATCGCATGAAGATTTTGAAAAAGAAATCGCCAAACAAGAACCAACGGTAATTGGAGTAACCTCAACAACCTTCACCTATAATAATGCGCTTAAAGTAATCAGAATCGCAAAACGTGTCCACCCGGATGCAGTAACCATGCTCGGTGGTGTACATGTTACTTTCTGGGACAAAGAAGCATTTCAAGAATGCCCAGAAATCGACGTTATAGTACGCAAAGAAGGAGAATACACTCTTCTGGAACTTGCGGACAGACTAAAAGCAGACAAACCCCTAACAGACGTTTTAGGCACAAGCCACATGGTAAACGGCGAACTGGTTCGAAACGAAGACCGTCCTTACATCCAAAACTTGGATGACCTTCCGTTTCCTGCACACCACCTGTTTCCTTTGAAAACTTTCATGCGACAAGGAAAAATCATCTTTCCATTAGTCACAAGCCGAGGCTGTGTTTACTGGTGTAACTTCTGTTCAGCAGTACGCATGTTCGGGCGAGGCTACCGTATGAGAAGCCCCAAAAACGTAGTTGACGAAATGGAAATGTTGCACAAGAAGTACGGCGCAACTCAGATGACCTTCTATGACGACGCATTTTCTGTTGACCACGAACGTGTGGAACAAATCTGTGACGAACTTCTAAAACGGAAACTAAAGATTGCATGGGACTGCGAAACCCGTGTTGACATGGTTACAAACGATTTGCTCAAGAAGATGAGAAAAGCAGGCTGCATCGCAGTGTGGTTCGGAGTAGAATCTTGCTCTAAAGAAGTACTGTCTGGTATGGGCAAAAGCGAGCAAACAAAAGAATACGTCGAACAAACTAAACGCGCCTTCAAGTGGGTTAACGACAACGGTATGATGATTGTAACCAACATCATTCTAGGTTTTCCGGGTGAAACCAAAGAGTCTGCTTGGGAAACAGTGAACTATGTTATCAAAGAGTTAAACCCGCACGAAATTGGATTTTACATTGCTACTCCGTACCCTGGAACGCCTTTGTATGACACGGTTAAGGAAAAAGGTTGGCTACGAATAACTAACTTTGACAGTTACGACACCGCAACACCAACGTTTGAAACTCCAATGATAACAATGAAAGACCTGCAAGAAATCCGAGAAAAAGCATACATGCAGTTCTATCTGCGACCTACCTACGTTCTTCGAATGATTTCAAAAGGCGGAGTCTACGGAATCTCTTCTGCAAAAACTTCCTTTGCGTATCTACTACGCTTTTTAGGATTCAAGTTCTAAAAATTTTTTTAAAAGAAAAAAACAAAAATGGGCTTAACGCCCATTTAAAAAGTTGGATTTTGTTTAGCCGACTAGCTTGAAGAGCGGATGTCCACCTTCGATCAGTGGTCGGATGCCTAGTTCTGCGGTCGCAGTTAAGATGTATGTGTCTACTACTGCAACAGCTGGGAATACGAATTCTGCGAATTCGATAGGACCAAACATGATCCAGTCACATCCGATCATTGGCAATATGGCGTTTTGTGCTGCGTCTGTGGCTTTCTTGACTTCTTTGGAGAAGTTGCCTTTGACCCATCCAAGTGTGTCAGAGACGTTTCCGATACCAGTCCCGACTGCTCCGCGGTCACCATATTGTTCTTTGATCAAGTAGATTGCTCTGAGTCCTGCTCCGACGCCGATTCCCCATGAGGGCATGGCTGTGTCGATGAGTGCGCCTTCTATGCCTGCTTGGTCTCCCATTTCCAAGATTTGGGGTAGGATTCCAAGTTTGGCTTCTGTGCTGTCATCTTGTGGGTTGTCACACAGGATGATTGACGCTTTAACTCCGCAGTTTTTCAAGTTTTCTAGTTCTGCTTCTTTGACTCCGTTGTATATGGAGTTGTTGATTATTCGTTCTGATAGACCGACTTCGTGTGCCCATTTGATTGTTTCCATTCTTAGTTTTGGGCTGATTGCGTCTATTTGTATTGGTGCTTCTGTTACTTTTGCGATGAAGTCGATGTAGCTTTTGAATGCGTCTACTGATGTTCCTACGACGTCCAAGATGAACGGGTTTGTTGTCATGTCTGACAGTTCGTCCATCCTGTTGATCAAAGTTTCAGCTCGTGCTTTGTCGAAAATACCTAGTTTTTTGTCCTGTACAATCTTGTGTCCTATGTAAAAGATTGTAGCTGTAAGCGCTGTTGGAAGCTCTCCTGGTTGACCTCCGAGCTTGATTCCGCCGGCGTTAACAATTTTTTGTTCCTTTTCGAATTTGAACATACTAACTCACTTCATTTTTTATTTGCGGAGACTTCGCCGACGCGATTATTGACCCATCGCTTTCTTTGCTAGTGCTACGGCTTCTTCCCTTGTCTCTCCGAACATTGCACCTATTTCGTCTGCGTCACTTTTGTCAACAGCTGCGCCGCCGATCATGATTTTGGCGGTTAGACCAGCTGCTTGAATTTGTGACATCAGGCCTGGCAAGTTGTTTTTTGCTGGTGCAGTGTTAATTGAGACTGCAATAATGTCTGCGTTGTTGTTTTTTGCTTGTGAAACAAAGTCGGATGCTGGTGCTTTTTTGCCTACGTCGATGCATTTGAATCCTGCTTTTTTAAGGGATTTGCGGACCATTTCTTTGGGGGTTATGTGCATGTCGGGGTCGAGGGTTCCGATTACTATTGTTCCGATTGGGTTTTCGGGCTCTTCCGGTTCTTTCTCCATCATGGATTTTAACCAAGACATAACGATACCTTCTATTTTTGAAATATCTGGGTTTTTATTCGTGTTGATGCGTATAAGGTTTGCGTCGGTATTGTAAGAGTTGGTTGTTTGGTCTTAAACAAACTTAAATGCGTATCTTCTGACATATTTTGTTCAAGACAACACATGAATTGAGGTGCTTACAGGTTGCTGCTCAAAGGTTTGAAGGGTTTGTTCGGGTTTTTGTCGATTGTGCCGCTTGGAATGGAGTCCATCGACGCGTTGTCCAAGGTTTTTTTCCTTTCGCCTTTGGTTGGGTTGGTGCTTGGTGGGATTGCTGGATGTATTGGTTTAGTTTGTTCATGGTTTTTGCCTGATTTGATTTGCGGCTTTATTGTTTTGGTTAGCATACAGTTGTTGACTGGTTTTCATCACCTTGATGGGCTTTTGGACTTTAGTGATGCGGCGATGGCTCGGGGTGATACTAAGCGGCGGTTGGAGGTTATGCATGATATGTATACTGGTGCGGCTGCGGTTGCGTCTGGTGTTATTGTTTTGGCGTTGACTGGTTTGGCGTATGGCGAGTTTTCTGGGTTGGAGCTTTTGAAGGTGGCTGTGGTTGCGGAGGTTGTGGCGAAGACGAGTATGGTTTTGACTGCGTATCTTGGTAAGTTGCCTTCTTACAAGGGTATGGGCTATTTTGTTGTCGAGTCCATGAAGAATCAGCATGTTAGGGTTGCAAGTTCTTTGGTTTTGTGTGCGTTGGTGGGTGTTGCTTTGGTTGGTGTTTGGTTTGTTTTTGTTTTAGCTGCCATGGTTATTGCGGTTGCGCTTTTGACTAACCACTCAAACAAAACGTTAGAATGTGTAACAGGCGACGTTATGGGTGCAACCAACGAAATCAACAGAATGATAGCCCTAATCATGATAATCGCCATAATAGCATAAACCGCACATCAAGAACACAGTTGATGGTATTGCTGGTTTTTTCAGAAAAAAGGTTGATTTCAACAATGAACTACTATTAGGATACTAATATGCCAAAGCTTTTGTCCGCAAATCCATCATAGTATCTTTATTGGTTTCAGTTGTACACTTGTCGTCCCACTTCTTAATAGTCAACATTTTGTGTGGGGCTGAACTTAACGCACTAACATAATGTAGTTATGTTTATTCGTATCTAATCCTATAATCTTGAGATTATTTTGTACTCTTCTTTGTAGCCCGTTTGATTTTATATCTACAGATGATTGCTGTTGCCGTTATAGCTGCTACACCAATAACTGCGATTAACAGCGTTTTTTGGTGTGTTTGTACTGTGAAATAGGCTGTCTGTGATTTTGCGTAATTGCCTTGTGTGTCTTGTGCATAAACTGTTATGCTGTGACTTCCGTCAGACAAATCTGAGAGCGTTAAAGTCGGGTTCTCAGTTATTGAAACGTTATCTTTGTTGTCTAGGCTGTATGTGACTAGTGATACGGATTTGTTGATTACAAACTGCAGCTTAATCGTGTCCGTGTAGTATGTTTTGTTTGTGGGTGAATCCACAAAAACAGACATCACTTTCGGTTTTTCGTATCCTATCGGGGTGTACTGTTCATTAACTGTTGATGCCGACAAATCGCTTTCATATCCGCCTATGGCGTAGATTTTGTCGTTTACTACTGCAACAGCTAACGCCACGCGACTGGTGGGCATATCTTCGCCAAATGTCCATGTCTTTGTTGTTGGATTGTATACGCTTACTTGGCCGCTTACTTCAGGTGTTGTTAAGGACAGCCATCGATATCCTCCAATGACGTATATTCTTTGGGGCGCATCGACCCCTGTTGTCACTGTTGCATCTCCAGTTGTTGTTAGATCTGAAAGAGATATTCCTTGATGCCATTGGGCGGTTTGTGTTTCATATATCCAAGTTTCGTTAACTGGTGGCGGAGGTGGTGCTCCTCCTCCGGGGGCCATCCGATAACTGTTGCCTCCTATTATGTATATTTCATCGTCAATAACTACTGATGCGTAATAATAAAGCGGGCTTGGTATGTCAGGTGCTGTTGTTGACCATGAATCCGTGGCTGGGTTATACACTTCATTTTTTGTCGAAATGATGTATTGGGTAGTTTTTCCACCAACTAAGTAAATTTTGCCGTTTGCAACATTTGCTTCTAAGCTGCATCTTGGTGTGGGCATTGACGTTTTTGTTTCCCACATGTTTGTGGTTGGGTCGTAGACTTCGGTTTTGCCCGTTACATCACCGTTAGTCATTCCACCTATGCAGTAGATTTTGTTTTGGTACACTGCTACTGCAAAATCAGTCCTTGGTGTCGGCATTTGTTTTATTGTTGTCCATGTGTCTGTTTTGGGGTCGTACATTTCGTTGACCCCCAAATAGTTGCCGTTATACCCGCCTATGGCATAGATTTTTCTATCTACAACCGCGACACCCAGTCCTGCCCTTGCTGTGGGCATTTCAGCCAAAGTTGTCCAAGAATCTGTTTCTGCGTTTGCTGGAAAAACTAAAACAGGCATCAGACAGAATAACATCAACGATATGGCGATTACTGACTTAGTTTTCTTCAGCTTACTTGTCATATCAATTATATTTCTTCGTTAAATTGAATAAAGCATTTTTTGTCAAGGTTTCTTGACTATGTATTGATACGTTTTGTTCAAGTTTTCTTGTTTTATTGTTGATTTGTGAGAATGTTTTTCAATTTGTTTCTTCTTTGTTATTTTGTTGGGTGGTTTTTATGAAACGCCTCTCAAGAATGGTTGGGCTGTTCTTTGTTTTCATTTTGCTTTTTGTGTTTTTAGTTAGTCCTTCTGTTTTGGCTGCTGAGGATTCTTGGGTGGAAAAGGAGTCGATGCTTTATTTGAGGCGGGATTTTGGGGTTGCTGTTGTTGATGGCAAAATTTTTGCTATTGGTGGTAAATACAACGATACTTGGGTTGGGCGTAATGAAATGTATGACCCAGAAACGGATACTTGGACAATTAGGTCTTCGATGCCTACTGCACGAAGCGATTTTGCAATAGC
>JAOZIC010000192.1:0-6550 GCA_026014605.1 Candidatus Bathyarchaeota archaeon | reverse complement strand
ATACTTGGACAATTAGGTCTTCGATGCCTACTGCACGAAGCGATTTTGCAATAGCTGTGTATGACGGCAAAATCTATGCTTTTGGTGGAGCAACAGGTCCTAGTTACATGGAGGGGGGTTACGTTCTTACAGATACAACCGAAGTTTACGACCCTGAAACAGACATATGGAGAACCAAGGCTGCTTTGCCTACGCCAAGAATGAGTTTTAATGCCCATACTGTGGGTGACAAAATTTTTACTTTAAGTGGAGCTAAACTTGAAAACACCTTTATGGTCTACGACTTTGGTGTAACTGAAGTATACTGTCCTGAAACTGATTCGTGGGAAACAAAAACACCGATTCCAGTTACTGTTTTTGGTTACGCTTCTGCTGCTGTGGGTGATGAAATATTTGTTATCGGCGGATTGCGACGTGGAATTAGTTACAATGTATGGCTTACAAAACTTAACCAAGTTTACAACACAAAAACTGACAGCTGGAGCAACAAAACCGCCCCCATCGTTGCATTGTACAAATCATCCGCAGGCGTAACCACAGGCATTTTTGCCCCCGAACAAATAATCGTTGTCGGCGGCATAGAAAACTCTATTTTGAAATGTTTTAACACAACACAAGTGTACAACCCCGTTAATGACACATGGCGTTATGGCGCTTCAATGCCAACTGCACGTTCCAGCTTTGGCGTTGCAGTTGTAAACGACACCCTTTATGCTTTTGGCGGCTCGAATAACGAACAATACCACCGAGAAAACGAGCAATACTTTCCAACAGGGTACATCCCAGAGTTTCCGTCGCTGGTGTTCTTGCCCTTTGTTTTGATTACTGTTTTTGTTGTTGCCCTTTACCGAAAACGCATAACCGCCAAATCACAGTTGTTGCAGTAGCGTAACTTATAAGATGTCAATGGCGTATTGGTCTGTTGTGGTGCATGATGCCTAAGAAGCTTACTTACTCTGACAGTGGAGTTAACAGGGAAACAAGGGCTGAGTCTAAGAAGGCTCTTTCGATGTTGGAGTCGACCTACAGTTTGGGCAAATACGGAAAAGTCGTCCAGCTACCATACGGCAACATCTTCCTTGCAGGCGACCGATACCTCGACCTAGTCATTGAAGGTGTTGGCACCAAAGTTTTGTTAGCCCAACTCGCAGACCGCTACGACACCATCGGAGTAGACGGAGTAGCCATGGCAGTAAACGACGTTATCCGCTCCGGAGCCACACCCTTGGCGTTGGTTGACAACTTTCACGTCCACGTTTCAGACCCCAAACTGGTCAAAGAGTGGCTCAAAGGCATAGTCAAAGGCGCCCAAGAATCAAACTGCCCAGTACCCGGAGGCGAAATCGGCGACGTAGCCTCAGTAATCAAAGGTTTGACAGAAGGCAAAGGCTTTGATTTAATAGTCGCAAGCGTAGGCGACGTATTGGAAGAAGACATAATCACTGGAACAGAAATCAAAGCAGGCGACGCTGTAGTGGGCATGCGCAGTTCGGGCGTTCACAGCAACGGCATTTCGTTGGTACGAAAGGTTTTGTTCAAACAGTGGGGAGGCAAATACGAACCCTTCGACACCGTGGACGGATTCGACAAAGAAATCGTGTTTGAAGCGTTGGAACCCACAAAAATCTATGTTAAACCATTCTTGAACACCACTAAGGCGGTTAAGGTGAAGGGTGATATTCACATCACTGGAGACGCCTACGTCAAGTTTGACCGTTTCATGAAATACTCCAAAGGCATCGGCTTTGAGTTCAGCAACTTTAAGCCGCAACCAATCTTTGATTTAATCCAAAAAACCGCCCCCGAAGTCGGCGGCGAAATCACAGACGAAGAGATGCTCAAAACCTTCAACATGGGCTGGGGCTTTGGTGTAGTAGTGGACAAGGCAGATGTGGATAATGCAATTAGTGTTATCCAGAAAAGCGGAGTAGAAGCCGACCAAATCGGAACCGTAACTGATACCGGAAGCATAGTTGCAAACTACAACGGCAAAAAACTCAAGTTACGATAACAGGCATCTTAACATGGGGAACTGTGGTGAATAAAACTCTAATAGCCTACACCAGCAAAGGTGGAGCAACCAAAGAGGCTGCCCAGATAATTTCTGGTATATTGAAAACCAAATACGAGTTAGATGTGGACGTTTTCGATTTAAGAAAAGACAAGAAAAAACTCTCAAACCTTGCACAATACAACAGTGTTGTTGTCGGTTCAGGTGTGCGCAGCGGAAAAGTCTACAATGAAGCCTTAGATTTTCTCAAACAAGACTTTGGAGACAAAAAAGTGGCGTTCTTTGTCTGCAGCGGAGATGCTGGTGACCCAACAAAATACGAAGAAGCACACACAAAATATGTTACTGATGTCTTGGCGAATTATGCAGGCTTGAAAACAGTTGCTACGGAAGCGTTTGGCGGTCGACAAAAAATGCTGGGCAGAACAGTCTTCAACAACTTTAATCCTGATAAAATCAGCAAATGGGCAGAAACTCTTGGAACTGTGCTTACTGAATAGACTATTTGATGAAGTTTGTTGATGCTTTTGTATCCGTTTGTGTTGTTTGGTTATCTGTTTTTTTGGAAAAATCTTAAATACTTGGATGGATTATCCAACCTTTGTGTGGGGGGCGCCACATTATGGGCTTTGGGGAGTGCTCATGTTTGGTGACAGCATGGAGGGCGACAATTTCCCTTCCACCACTAACCAAAGTCCAGTTAAACTGACTGCTTTTTGGTGCTGTTTTAGCAAACAAACCCTCACGCGGGTTTAAATGTTCATTTAAATTTTGATATAAATAACATTTAAATTTTGATTTTTTCACTAACAATCACAATGTATCGCGCAAAAATCGAAGTCAGCCTCAAACCAGGGCATTCAGACCCCGAAGGACAGATGACCGAGCAGTCCCTAAAAGAACTGAAGTTTTCTGCAAACAAAGTAAACGTGAGCAAAGTCTACACCATAACGTTTGAAGCCAAAAACAAACAAGACGCACAGCAGACCATCGAAGAAATGTGCAAGAAACTTCTTGCAAATCCAACAAAAGACAACTACACCTATACTATAGAGGAAGAAAAATGAGCCGCTACGTCAAAAAAGACGTGCCCTTCGAACTGGTAGAAATAGACCTAGCCACCGCCGACGACAAGGAGTTGCTGCAAATCAGCAACAAAATGGGAATCGGCTTGAACCTTAATGAAATGAAAATTGTCCAAAACTATTTTTCCAAGAAACAGCGAAACCCCACAGATGTAGAACTGCAAACAATCGGGCAGACATGGTCTGAGCACTGTTACCACAAAACGTTCAAGGGTAACATCAAAACCTGCAGCGGAGAAGTCAGAAGCCTGTTTAAGACCTACATCGCAAAGGCAACCGAAGAGTTGGACCCGAAGTGGTGTATCTCGGTTTTTGAGGACAACGCAGGCATAATCGATTTTGACAAAAACTATGCCATAGCCGCAAAAGTGGAAACCCACAACCACCCCTCTGCAATCGAACCTTTTGGTGGAGCGGCAACTGGAACTGGCGGAGTTATACGCGACATTCTTGCAGTTTGGGCTGACCCCATAGCATGCACCGACGTGTTGTGTTTTGGTCCCCTAGATTACGATTACAACAAACTGCCCGCGGGAACTAAGCACCCGAAATATGTTTACAGGGGCGTAGTAGCAGGAATTGGCAGCTACGGAAACAACATGGGCATCCCCACAGTAAACGGGGCAATAAACTTTGACGAAAGCTACGTCGGAAACGTAGTAGTATACTGCGGATGCGTCGGACTGCTTCCAACCGACAAGTTCGTAAAAAACACCCAAAAAGGCGACGTAGCACTTTTGGTGGGTGGAGAAACCGGACGAGACGGCATCCACGGAGTAACCTTTGCCTCCGCAGAACTAACCAAAGAATCCGAAGAAATCTCCCGACCAGCAGTACAAATCGCAAACCCCATCGAGGAAGAGCGCGTAAAACGGGCAATAAACAAGCTACGCGACTCAGGCTTAGCCTCGGCAATAACTGACATCGGCGGAGGCGGAATCTCGTGCGGAACTGGAGAAATGGCTGAACGTTCCAACCTTGGCATTCATGTTTACTTGGAAAAAATTCCGTTGAAATATCAGGGGTTGGCGCCTTGGGAAATTTATGTTTCAGAATCACAGGAACGCATGCTGCTTTCTGTACCCAAGGAAAACTTGGAGAAGGCGTTAGAAGTTTTTGAAAACGAAAACGTAACCGCTGCCCAAATCGGCACATTCACAGACGACAACATCCTAACAGTTTCATACAACGGACACAAAGTCGCCGAACTAGACATAGACTTTGTATTCAACCCACCAAAATTTGAAGGAACCGCACAGTGGCAGCCACCAACGCTAAAGGAGCCAACCTTTGCTGAGCCAGTTAACCTGACTGAGCAGCTTGTTGGTTTGTTGCAGATGCCAAATATCGCAAGCAAAGAATCAGTTATCCGATCATACGACCACGAAGTAAAAGGCAACACCGCGTTGAAGCCGTTGCAGAACAAGTATGGTGGACCAAACGACGCCGCGGTGATAAAACCGTTGTCTGACTCGTGGAAGGGCGTTGTTATTTCGTGTGGAATGAACACCAACTACGGAAAAATTGACCCCTACTGGATGGCAGCCTCAGGAATAGACGAGGCAATCCGAAACAACATCGCCGTAGGCGGAAGAAGAATCGCACTTTTAGACAACTTCACTTGGGGAAACCCACAAAAACCCGACCGACTAGGCGGACTGGTACGAGCCTGCGAAGCCTGCTACGACTATTCTAAAGGCTTTGAAGCACCGTTTATCTCAGGAAAAGACAGCCTCTACAACGAATCCCCAATGGGACCAGTCACACCCACATTGCTAATCACTGCAATTGGCATAATTCCTGACATAAGAAAAACCGTGTCCATGGACCTAAAACAATCTGGAAACACGTTGTATCTGGTCGGCAAAACCTACAACGAACTAGGCGGATCACACTACTACCAACTAAACGGGTACCTAGGATGCAACGTTCCACAGGTACGCCTAGAATCTGCCCAAAAAACGTTCAAGGCAATCACAGCGGCAATCGACAACGGTTACATACGAGCCTGCCACGACCTGTCCGAAGGCGGTTTGGCAGTTGCTGCCACAGAGATGGCGTTTAGTAGCGACTTTGGTGTAACCTTAGATTTGGGTAAAGTTGTGCGCTCTGAAGATGTTTGCAGAAACGACCAAGTGCTGTTTTCAGAGTCTAACACCAGATTTTTGGTGGAAGTTCCACAAAACCGCAGAGCAGAATTTGAAGCCTTGATGAAAGACGTGGACTATGCAGCAGTTGGCGAAGTATCTACAGAACCTAAGCTTGTTGTTTCTGGTTTAGATGGCAAACAGGTAATTGATGCAGATTTGGCACAGTTAAGGAAACGGTGGAAGGAGCCGCTGAGGGGTTGAATGTCGTGAATGTGGAAGATGTTCGTGTTTTGGTTATGCGTGTTGGTGGCACTAACTGTGACGCTGAAACTAAACGGGCGTTTGACGAGTTAGGCGCCAAGGCAGAGGTTGTTCACTTTAACGAGATGGCAAAAACCAAGAACCTGTTAGACTATAACGCGTTGGTTTTTCCGGGCGGATTTTCGTACGGCGACTATGTCCGTGCTGGTGCAATTTGGGCAACTGGAACCTTAACTAGGCTCAAGGCTGACCTCAAACAGTTCGTAGATGAAGGTCGCCCCATTCTGGGAATCTGTAACGGTTTTCAGGTGCTGGTTGAAGCAGGACTGTTGCCAGCGTTTAACGGAATCAGCGAAATCCCCGAAGCCACATTGGCAACCAACATCCCGATTGGTTACCGCTGCAAGTGGGTGTATGTAAGGCACGAAAACAGGGGAAACTGCATCTTCACAAAAAACATACCCAAAGGCAAGGTCATACGAATCCCCGTAGCCCACGGCGAAGGACGGTTCCTGTTTTCGAAAGAAAAAGAAGAAGAGTACCTGCAAAAACTCATCGACAACGACCAACTGGTTTTCCGTTACTGCAACAAAGACGGCGAACCCGCAAACGGAGAATTTCCCACAAACCCCAACGGCGCATACTATGACATCGCGGGAATCTGCAACCCCTCCGGAACAGTTTTCGGTTTAATGCCCCACCCAGAACGAGCCTTCTACGGTTGGCATCTGCCTGACTGGACAAAAACAGAAAACGTGCCCGAATACGCAGACGGCAAACTGGTCTTCGAGTCGGTAATGGATTACCTAAAAAAGCGCTTCTAACTCTTCCAGAGTAGGCAAACCCGTTCTAGCACCCATCTTTTCCACGCAGCGGGAAGCAACAAAGTTTCCCAACCTGCCACATTCATACAGGTCTTTTTGTTTTAGCAACCCGTACAGAAAACCTGCACAAAACGCGTCACCAGCTCCAGTCGTGTCCACGGCGTTGACCTTAAATGCTTCAACAGTAAATCCTTCTTTTCCGTCAAAAACATAACAGCCCCTGTTGCCAAGCTTGACTGCAACAACATTTACACCTAAATACGAAAAAATCTGTGCACC
>JAOZIC010000190.1:4427-19115 GCA_026014605.1 Candidatus Bathyarchaeota archaeon | reverse complement strand
CCAGCGGGTCCTGAGCCAAGAATTATTGTATCATACATTGTTAACCACTTTAACGCGTTATTATTCAGGTTACGTGAACCTGATATGTTTTATGACTGTTACGCTTTGAATTCAGTTCAAAGATTACATTATTGTCTTGCTTGGTTTTTCTGAAAAAAGGTTGATTTCAACATAGAACTGTTATTAGTCTTCAAATATGTTTGTAACACCCAATCAGTTGCTTTTGCCTTGGATATTTTGGGTTGAAGAATCACCAACCTCCATCATAGTTACAGTAACAAGCATAATCCACACGGTAACCTCTGGATTTAGGCCGTCTTTCTTAATATCTGACTTTTTGGTAATAATTCTCTTTTTATTCAGAATCCGAACATGAACAGTTTTTCAGTATTCCTTAAATCTGTTTTATCGTATTCTTTATAACTTATCAAAATATTTAATTCGAACAAGAAAGGACATGTTGTCATGAGGAATTTCGGTCAATTTCGTCGAATTATTAAATATTCGTGGTTGTTCATCAAAGACAGCAAATTTCGCAGCCGCACATTATACATGTGGGGCAAAACTTCTGATACAGAAACAAAAAGTCAAACCGCTGATTATGAACAACTGAAGAAAGGACTTGACGGAAAGAAACTGTTTTTCATTGGTGGCTGCGACCTCTCTTTTCTGAAAGAATACGTACAGCAAAATCTAACTTCTAAGTGTCTACTCACATTCGAATATGGCGGTTCTTCAAATCCTCTGTTAGAAGTAAAAGACGAACAAAGTGAACTCTGGAGTTTTTGCCCAGATGTCGTAATATTATCACATAACATGCAGATTAGAAATTACATAAAAGAACTCCAGTTACACCCAGTTACATACCAGGACCAAGATGTTCAACTCCAAGAAATAAAAAATACTTTTTCGGAAACAATCAAAGCACTCAGACAAAAAGAAATTACGGGACCTATTGTCCTTCTGACTTTTCCTCTGGTTTATAGGCCAACTCTAGGTGCTTTTGAATACCACTCCAATACGACAGGTTATTCATTGATTGAATTTCTGGCTAAATTGCAACTAATCGTTTATGATGTTGCCAAGACTTTCGATGATGTATTTGTTTTAAACATTGACAGAGTCTTTGCAAATGAAGGAAATACCCAGATGCTTCGGAGATTTGATGCAATCGGTTGGTACGATCACCCTACCCGTAAAGGTGCTAAGTGTTTAGGTGATGCATTGCTTCAGATTCTTCAAGTGTACTATAAGATTGGGAAAAAAATAAAATGTATCGCGGTAGACCTCGACAATACGTTATGGGCGGGGATTATTCGCGATGACGGTGTTGCGGGCATCACTTTGTTTGCTAACCGAGCAAGATACCTTCAAATGTTGCAAAGACGTGGAATCATTCTTACGATTGTTAGTAAAAATGACCCGAATATAGAACCGCTGGTTGATGAAGTTCTTGGCGAATTCGGGAAAATTTTTACGCTGAAAAAAATCAGTTGGAACAACAAAGTTGATTCCTTGCAAGAAATAGCCACAGAACTAAACATTGGACTTGATTCTATAGCATTTTTTGATGATGACCCATTTAACTTAGACCAAGTAAGACACATTCTGCCAGGTGTATCCACGTATTCTCCAGATGAGCTATTAGATGCATTGCATCTTCCAGAGTTTGACCCTGGTGTAATTACTGATGAATCTAGAAAACGGGGGCTTATGTATCAGCAACAGAAAATACGCAAAGATGAAGAGACTGGTTTTCAAGGTTCAAAAGAAGACTTTCTCAAATCTATAGACATGAAGTTATGGATTAGAGAAGCTGCTGAGCGGGACCTGTCCAGAGTAACTGATTTGATAGGACGAACAAACCAACTGAATGCAACTATAACCCGCTTTCAGAAACCTGAAATAATAAACTTTCACAAATCAAAAGCACATAAAATCTATGTGGTAAATGTATGGGACAAATATGGCGAGTATGGACTCAGCGGGGTTGCCATCATAGAAGAAAACGATGGGGGTAATGAATGGGTGTTGATTAGTTTTCTTTTTTCGTGTCGCGTAATGGGCAAAACTATTGAGCAAAACACCCTGGCGTTCATTCAACGTGAAGCTAAAAAAGTCGGCGTTAAGCGGTTAGTTGGGCAATACAAGAAAACTGACAGAAACGCTACGATGAAAAGAATCTTTGAAGAAGCAAAGTTCCATGAAAAAAACTCAGATGATGATTTTCAGGAATGGATATTCGATTTAGATGCACAACAAATACCCGATTTCTCGGAATGGGTCAAACTATTGAAGTCCGCACCCTAGTCCCGTAAGCTTTTAGGGCGTAAAGGCTTCCTGCCAGAAATGTGAAAAGAACGGTTTGTGACTAAGGTCAAAGAGCGTATTCTTGTCTTGCTTGGTTTTTCTGAAAAAAGGTAGTTTTCAACAATGAACTACTATTAGAATACTAATATGCGCTGATTTTTTGGGGTTACTCACGTTTGATTAGTAACACCAAAAACCCTGCAACCGCAACTACAACGCCAAACAACACAAATATTCCTGTGAAGTATCCTACGTCGCCTGTGGGTGTACCTGCTGATGAATAGGCAAAAAATGCTCCCATTATAATGAGTGCTACGCCGAGTATTTTTTCGATGGCTGTTACGCCTAAGGGCATGTCAATATTCATATCTGAACCCTTCAAGGTTTAACTTTACAGTCTCAAGGCTTATTTTAATTTATCTGAGTTCAACTGCGTTGGGTAAACTCAACCTGTTCTTTTTCAGCGCATATGTGTTTAAATTGGAACTGAACATGCAGCAAACACCGGAAAAAAGTGTGTGATGTGTGTGGACAAAAAATTTGATACAGTTACGTCTGGTGTGGTTTATCAAAACCTGTTTTGTGGGTTGAAAGGCATGAGAACTGGTTTCATTTTGGTCAACCGGTTAGTTGTTTCAAAAAAAGTATTAAATTGGCTTTATTTTCAAAAAAATGTACCTAAATTATGTATGCTATAACAAGTTTCTTAAGCACAAAATTTGAAACATATAACTGGTGACAGAGAATGGACCTTGGAGAAATGTTCTCCGATTTCCTGTCAGACGTAATCTCTGCTTTACCTGCAATAATCGCCGCAATCATCATAGTAATCATCGGATATGTGGTCGGCAAGTTTCTTGGACGCGCAGTAAACAAAGTAGTAGAAAAAATGGGTCTTGAAAAAAGCTTTGACGAGACAGACACCGGAAAATCTTTCAGATCCGCCGGAATGGACCTGTCCTCATTTATTGGCGGCGTAACAACGGCGTTCATTATCGTTATCTCCGTAGTGTTAGCCATACAAGTTCTAGACATTGGCGGAACAATCGGCGACTTTTTGGTGCAAATCGCAGCATATTTGCCTAGGCTTCTGGGTGGCGTTGTGATAATTATCGTTGGAACTATACTTGTAGGCTTTTTAGCAACCCTTGTAGGCAACACACTCAAACCCATTTTTCCAAAAGCTAAATCTGAAATTGCGGATATGCTCAGGAATCTATTGCAGATTGGTTTAATTTCAGTAATTTTGCTAATCGCTCTTGACCTTATGCTGCTGTCAGGTGACCTTGTTTACCCGTTGATTCTGGGTTTTGTAATCATTGGCGCGGGAATAGCATTAACAGACGGATTAATCAAATCCATAACTGATGACCACAAAGAGTTTGTGCCCGTTGCAGGATACGCCAAATTTGTGTTGTACAGCATTTTCTTAATCATCGGTGCCGGAGCTATTTTTGCAACCTTCCAAGGCGTAACAAGCGTTATCGCCAACATTTCTTGGGCTTTTGCTATAGCGTTAGGAATCATGCTGGTTCCAGTGGTCTACAGTCTTGCAAAGAAAATGACAAAAGAAACACCGTAACAACGACGTCACTAAACTCCCCCTCTTTTTTTGTCCAATAACAACTTTTATTTGGCGTTGACTGGAACTGCAGAAATTACTTCAAGGCGCATTTTTTTGGCAAAACTTGAGACTCTTGGAAGTTTATGTCCACAGTTTGGGCACTTTGCGCCTATTTTTTGTCTTAGTTTGGAATACCACACAATGTCTGTTGGAACCTTGTTGAATTCGAACATGACGTAGTTGCATTCTTTGCATTTTATTTGTGTGCCCAACCGCTAAGCCTCTTTTTTAGACGTAGTTGCTGTTTACTAGTGACTCGATTTCTGCAAACTTTTTTTGTTTAGCAAGGTTTTGGATGTGAGTTAACCTTCTAATTATCAACTGTTTGTATTCTAACTGTTCCAATTTGTTCCCTCCACGGGGTTAGGCTACTATTTTGGAACCGAAAATAAAGCTGAGGTTCAAACGACAACAAAACAAGGGGAGAGAGAACAGTGAAACTGAAACAAAAAACTGTTAAACAATCTTGAACGGTAACGATGTGCCTTTTCGGTCAAAGATTGCTACGTTTTGCTCTGACTGATATGGGTAAGCGGTTATGAGCATTATTCTGCCGTAAAACTTGTTGAGGTCCACAACCGAGGGTCCCAAGCTTCCCGACGGGTGAGAATGTGCAACGCCAACTACCGAAAAATCGATTGGAAGCCTGTTTAGCGGAAACCCAGAAAAATTGTTTCCGTGAGTTGCAAAGGGTGGTATCTGCGTGTCGTTGATTAACAGTTTGTGTTTGTCAGCTTTTCCTTTTAACAAAAGAATGCATTCGCGTGGATGAAGCATCTGCGCATAACTCAAAACAGTTTCCAAAACCGCGTGCTCAACAAAAACTGGTTTATCCAAACATGTCCCTTCTATGTTGCGTTTGACGCTACTTTTTTGTAAGCATCAAGATAGTCTTTTGCAAAACCGTCAGCATATTTTTCTATGCCACCCTGCTCGTTTTTGACCCTTCTTAGGTGGTGATAAAACTCGTGAAGAATCACATGCACATTGGACAACATTTCTCTGTGGGCAACATGAATTCTCTTGCTTGTAGACACATAACATCCAGGGTTTTTGGAGTGCCCCTTTGGCATACCAACTTTGAGTTTTGGTGTAACAACATGGTAGTGTTCACTTAGCAGTTCAAGCGCCTGTGTTGTGTCGCTAGAAAGAATCAGGTAAACAATCTTTGCTTTAAACAAAGTTTCAGCAGTTAACATACTTAACAAGACAATACAGCTGACTGTGCGGAGCTATTTTTTTGTTTCCTTGTTCCAAGCCGTAGCATTTTAAATGAGCACCTACAAAAATGAGGCGATAAACCAGAACGTAGTACCCCAACCAAAATAAAACTGAGCCATCAGGGGGAGATAAAGCTAGTTTTAAGTTGGGGTACTACTCCCCCTGAAAGACGGATGCGAGTAATAAACGTTGCTAAAGCCAAGCATGAGCATTAAGAATCAAATATTACGCTCATAATGTTTACTGACGAATCATAATGCATCTTTTTGGCAGAATAATAAAAAAATAAACGAGTTGCTTTTATTATCTGTAGATATAACAAAAACCGCTATTTCAACGCCGTTTTTGTCAACATCTATGCAAATAATTTGGCGTTCAAGCTACTCGTCTTCGCAGTCTGCCAAATAGCTAAAGGAGTATGGTTTCTTGAATTCTGATCTCATGTCAACAAGAACGTGGTGTGATTTCGCCATGAATTTACCCCACCGTTCCCTGTTCATGTTAACAAATCTTCTGAAATCAGCATATGTTTTATGCATGGACACCGACACTGCATCAATCCCCATGCCCTCAGCCCGTGAAGAAAAAATTATACACGGATGTTTTGCCACCCACTCCAAAGTATTAGCTTCGATTTCATGTACCATATCCAAATTGAATCTAACAAAATTGAAAGCCATAATCTCGTAACCCATTTTTCCAAAGTCTGGAAACGCGGAAAAATGACTTATGTAGCCCTCTTTTAACAACTTAGCCTTCATTCTGGATACCGTTGGTTGAGACACGCCAATTGTTTTGGCAATCTCTCCGTCGCTTCTGTCAGAATCTTTTAGGTATTCTAGCAGAAGCTGGTACATTTTTTTGTTTAACCCCCCACTTTTTTTCGCCATTTGCCACCAATCCCCCCGAAGAACGGTTGTATTGTAAACTAATATATCATATATTAACTTTTGTTTCCTGTCGGACTAAACATATGAAACAAATAATCATGTTCTCATATGAATATGCAACAATGTAAACTACTAATCAGCCATTGCATCAAGTTTTGCTGGTAAATACTCGTCAACGATATAAGTTAAACCATATCTGCTGAAAGCCTCTTGCTCCGCCTTCTTTTTAATCTTCAAGAACGTTTTGATTTCACGTTTCCAGAGGTCCCCTGTGTATCTGGGGTCTTTTTCTAACTCGTGAAGCCGCTTGATATCCACTGGAGTCAAGGGGTCAGTAGGCAGTTTATAATCAACAATATCCGTAGCGTAAACTCCGCTCCATTTCGCGTCGGGCGTTGTTAAGCCTCTAAGGTGAGCAGCATTTGCTGAACCCGAAATAATAACCATGGCAATGTGCATTCCCCATGGGTCACCATCAGTGAAAATGTAAACAGGAAGCTCCAACTCACGGTTAAGACGATTAAGGAAGTGTCTTGTTGCCCTAGGAGCCTGACCTGCAGTCAACACAAGAAGTGCATTAAACTTTTCGTGCACACGTTCTTCAATGAACCTTGTGAACAGACCACCTTTCTCGATTGCTATGACTTTGTCACATTTGTTTTGTGCAAACTCTGAAGAAACAACAGAGGGACCAAGCATAACGCCGTCAGGGTGAGAAGTCATGTTCAACTGTTTTCCTTCGTATCCTGGAACAGTGTACTCGATGGTTAAGTCACCAAACAGGGCGGAACGTTCCTCGGGATAAACGTTGAAGTCTTCTCGGGCAAAACCTGTTGCGGTTTCTAGGTCGGTGAGGATGTTGTTTGATTCTGGTTGGTCTTTAAACGTCATTTCGTAAGCTTGTGCAGAATAGTACACGTCCCTGAGTGTGGAAGTTTTTCTGTTTCTTACTAGTTCGCTTGTGAAGAATCCTGCCCAGACCATCTGAGTAAACGGTTTAATGTGGCGGATGTTACGGGCGTGGCGTTTAACGCTTTTTTCGCCAAGAATGAATTGTCGTACATCTGGGCTGTAGAATATGTTTTCTGTGGAACGGCTGGGCATTTCAACCCAAGGAAACTTGCCGTGCTCCATCTGGTCATAAAGGTTACCGCCAAACTTTCGCAGGTCCTTTAGAACTGTTTCCTTTTTTGCCTTTACTGACCTCTCAGATTCACTCTTCTTCATATTTTCTCACACTCTTTAACAACACGTCAATGTTTGGCGTTTCAGTCTTGCCAGCCAAGTCTGCAGAAAATCTTGCAATCTTGGGCAAATACTTGGCGAAAACAGACAAACGTTTCTTTTCTTTAGCCACGTGCTCACGTTTCGCCAAAAACGTCTGCAACCGACGGGCAACCTCGCGGATGCCGTTTAATATCTCGATTTTTACTTCTGGTCGATCTGCTATGAATTCTTTACCAACAGTTTTGTACGGAACCTTTGTACTGCACAAGTGAACCAAAATAGCCAAAGGCATACCAGACGAAACTTTGTAACGCCTCCAGTTTATTCCCCGAATTACCCTTACTGAAACATCGCTAGCTTCATCATAAAGCAGGGGAATCTTGTTGGCGAACCTGTAAACAACTATGTCGTCCTTGTTTGGGATATTTCCACCGTATGCTATGGCGGTTTCTACAATAAACGGGTGACCAGCATACGTTGAAGGCTTTCTTTGAGAAACAGCAATAAACTCAGGCTTTAGTTCTTTGAGAATACCCGCTCTGAGCAAATCCTCCCCTAATGGAGACAAACAACTTGCGTCTGGAGGAAGAAAACCGTCATACTGTTTCATCATGCGAACAAGTTTCACAATCTCTTCAGGGCGAAGCTTCTTTGGGTTTTTTGTTCTCACAAAACCTGCGGACGCAATCAAACGAAGAATAATCGCTTTGTCAATTTTAGGAAACGCTTTCTGCAATAAATCAAGCAGGCTTTGAGATTTTGTTTTCTTTATCAAGTTTTTAATCTGTTCTTCGGTTAATTTGCCGAACAGTCTTCTGAATTTCTTAGACTTGTTAGCCGTCTCCACAAGCTTTTGAATATTCTCAACCTTCAACCGCTGCGGCGTAGGTGTTCTCACAAAACCCGCGAATTCCAAGAAATTCAACGAAGTGCCCTGACCAACACGGTGGAAATGTTTACGCATAAAATCAAGCAGGCTTCGGCTGTTAGTAACCCGAATAAGCCTTTGAATGGTTTCAACGTCAACACCGTATGGATGAGCCAACGTTTCTGTTGGAGGCTCAGGCATCTTGGTTGTGGCTTTTGTAAACATGTATAATCTGCCTTTTGGGTCAACAAAACGGATGTCAGCATACGGCGTAACCAAAGCAGTCTGCTTGAGGTACTCCAAAATCTTTGACATCGCTCGGTAGTAGTCGCCCTCTAGGGAGTATTCAACTATTGTTCCGCGCCAGTTCTCGCTGTTTCGTTTAGTCTTACGGTCCAAAATAAGAGGGCGGTTCCGTTGAATGTCTATCATCATTTTGTATTCGTAAACTTTGGAGCCGCCAGTGCTCGACTTGATTATAACTGGTTTATGAGTAGTAATCTGACCATACAAAATTGCCATGGTTCCGCCCAAACCAAAAGTTCCACGTGCTTGTTTTAGTTTGTAGTTGGAACCAAACAAAACTTGACCAAACGCAGAAGGAATATGACGAGCAGCAATTCCCGACCCGTTGTCCATAACCATCAGGCGGTATACACCGTTTCCGGACTCGGTTGCAGTTGGAGCCCCTTCTTCTTCAGTCAAACGAACATACACTTCTGGAGGGGTGCTGAGTGTTTCAGCGGAGTCCAACGAGTTTTCCACAAGCTCGCGGATGGAAACAAAAATTGCGCGGGACGGGTTGGTAAAGCCTGCTATGTCTCGGTTTCTGTAAAAAAAGTCTGCTGGGCTAATTTCTTGAAAAGTTACCACGTTGGATTTCCACCGCCCTTTGAAGTTATTAGCTTTGAAAAGTATGTTTTGTCTGTTTTTGCATCGCCTTTGTGATGGGATGGGCTGGGAACCACATTAGAAAGGCATTGCATGATATGTAGCAACATGGCAGGGTCAATCTTATTTCTGTATGATAACTATTTCAATGTTTTTGTAAAATTTAAAGGTTAACAAAAAGTGACCATTTTCTGTATTACTTTCTGTTAGGTTTTGTATGTTGGTTCCCATAGTTGAAGCCGCTCTTTTTTGAGTTCCCTTCGCTTCTTGTGCAAGAAACGGTACACAGTCCCGTGCAGACTGCCGCGAATCAACATAGTCACCGCTTCCCGCGCAATCGAAGCCTGATCAGGGTAACCAATTATGCCAATCGTGTGACCGTAAACAGAAATGTTTGCTTCGCTTAACTCTTCGATAAGCCTGCGGGTTTTGCCTTCCTTGCCGATAACACGTCCTTTCAGTCGCTTCAAATCAGATGGAGACCTGCCCACAATTTCGCGCAAGTCAATTATCTCAAAAATAATTTCTTCGTCATCAAGAAGCCTGAAAGCATGCTCAGGCGAAAAACCTCTGCCAATTGCAGTAACCACTTCTTTTGCCCTAAACAGAACAGTTGGGTCCTCAGCCGACGCTGGAAGAGTAATCTCAATACCGCCATCTTCGCTACTTACCTCTAACTTAACGCGGAGTTTGCGCTCTATAACCGATTTGACACTGCCGTCTGGACCAACAAGCGCGCCGATACGGTCTCCGGGAATCTTTACGTAAGATTTAGTTCCTTCCACCGGTCACTACCTCATACATTTCATCTACAGTTTGTATATCTGCAACTTTCCTCTTGAAATACTTATACAAATTTTCCAAGTCCCGACGCAAAAACTGGTTCGCCATAGGGTGCTTAATCAAAACAGATTGGGCAACATCAAAAACTACTGGTTTTTCTTTCCAAATCATGATGTTGTATTCGCTAAGGTCTGCGTGAACCAGCCCCGCTTTTTTGTAAAGCCGCTTGTAGTAAGTCAACAACTGTTTCAGAATTTTTGCGGGGTCTTCGACTTTGACCTCTTTTAGCAAAGGTGCACGAACACCATTTTTGCCAATAAAATTCATTATCAGAACGTTCTTTTGCACAACAAGCGGCTCAGGAACGTTAACTCCTGCATCTTTGGCACGCCGCAGGTTTTTGAATTCTTTTTGAGCCCAAGTGTAAATAAGCGACCTTGTGTCTCGGCGGACATGTGCGAACCGTGGGTCGCCTTCGATGTAGGGAATCATGCCTTTTTTGAATTCGGCAGAGCTGGTCAGATAGATTTTGATGGCTAACTCGTTTCCTTCGCGGTCTTTTCCATAGTATATTCGGGCTTCTTTTCCTGCGTTTACAACGCCAAAAATTTCGTCGATAACACCCTTGTTCATAAAATCGTAAATAACCATCAAAGTGGAACGGTCAAAAACTTCTTCGATAACTTGGTAATCTTCGCTCCGCTTATTTTTCATTAACGACTCTTTTTCGTATGCTTTTTGTTTTCGGTTAAGCCTCTCATCCACTTTATCTCTAAAAGACACAGTAAACCTTCCTGCTAAACGGCATGTTTATGGAGTAAACTAAAACAGCAGACACATTTTTGCGAATTGTTAAATGTTCTCTCCAACCAGACACCTTTTTGGAAAATAATGAACAACTGCCTATTTAGGTTTCTATGAAACATAATACCAAACACTTTTGAAGAATTCCTATAAGTCGGCAGACAACTACTTTTCTGGAACACCCGTAAGGTGAAAAAGAAATGAAGTATGTCAAGTTAGACGAAAAAACGTGGCTGGACAGGCAAGGATACTCAAAGAAAATTTTGTTAACCGAAAATGACCTCAAATCAAAAGGTAACATAGTGCAGATAGTCAAAAACAAGGCGCATACAGAAATCAAACCGCATTACCACAAAAACATGATTGAAATCTATCACATCCTCAAAGGAAACGCAGTAATCTTCTGCGGAGACACCCACATAAAATCCAAACCCGGAGACACCTTACTTTGTGAACCCGGAGAAGTCCACGGCGTAATCAACGACACAGACGAAGACTTCGAGTTTGTAGTTTTCAAAATCAACGCAAACGACGAAGACATGTACTGGGCAGAATAATTCCAAAAAACCTTAAATTTTTACTATCTGCGCGTGAGGAACACCGCAGATATCAAGGACTGCTTCTGGGTGAACTAACCCGCAGTCTATTGCCTTGTTTACGATATTTGGTCCAACCATGTTCACTACGGTGGATTCTTCGACAAGTTGGATGGCGTCGTTTACGGGCATTTTTGGTCCTTTGTAGAATTCTTCGCCTACTTTGAAGACTATTTTGCCGTCTTTCAAAACTTGGCCTAGCAGTTCCTCGTCACAGATTGCCAAAAGAACGTAATCCCCGCATTTCTGTAACTTGGCGTAGACTTGCAAGTCCACCACCCTACAAATTGGATATCGATGACCTAGCTCCGCAGGCTTCACAGACCAAAAACAGGAACCTTTTGTCTTTTACGATTTTAGTGTCTGGACGAGTGCATACTGGACACACAACAAATTCGTTGACGTATCTTTGGATGAGCCTCTCAAACGTGTCGAAAGCAAATTTTCCTTGAAAGATTGCACGGTTTCTTTGCATGGTTGCGGCTGTTGCCATTTCGCCTGAAAAGAATTTTAGCACATGACGTGGGTCACGGTTCAGGGCTTCGCATATTTCTTTAAAGTTTGACAAGATTGTGCGCATACCAACCATGTGACATCTTGGTTTGGGCACTTCAAACCGTTTGTGTTCTCTGATGTCTGACGGAAGCTGAGATTGAGCACGTTCCAGTAGTTCTTTGTAGTCCATCACTAACGCCTACATATCAGGAGATTTGCCCTCAATAAAAGCCCTTCTCTTTTTGTCAACAACCTTTAACGGCTTTTTTTGAAGCAACCGTAAACTATATTCTCTGAATCAAACAATATACTAAATGAGTTGGGGGGGAGATCAGTGGGGCTTTTAGACAGCTTTAGTTCCGTTTTCACTAGGCTCGCATTCAGGTTTGAGTTTTTCTTCCCCCAATTCATCGGATTTTACATAAAACACAAACTCAACGAATACAAACAAAACCAGCTAATCGACGACTACAAAGTAAAATCCAGACGCAAAGGAAAATACCACTACTATTTTGATGTAGACCTATTTTTCAAAAACCAAAGCAATGGAGGTGAAACAATATGGCAGAAGAAAAGAAAGGGCATGTGAAAATTACTGTAGATATCGAAATAAGCCCCTCACTAATGGATATGACAAAAGAGTGCATGCAAAACATGCCTCAAGCGTTGCAGATGCTGGCAGAGCATCAGAAAAAGAAAGACTAAACTAAAAACAATTTTTTGAAATCAACAAGTTCAGGTGTACTGAACAGGGCGCTTCGTAAAAACAAGCCAAAACACACATATGAGCATGTTTGTTAGTGTTGGCGTTTAAACAGAAAATCCTTAAATCTTAACTTGACAATCGGATAATGAAACATGTTACGGAGGGCCCGTAGCTCAGTTTGGTTAGAGCGCCAGGCTCATAACCTGGTGGTCGCCGGTTCAAATCCGGCCGGGCCCACCAATATTTGGCTTTTTTTAACTATCCTTGCCGTTAACGAGTTAGTTTTGTATATCCCTAACTGTTTGTAGAACCAAACTACATACATTCAGATTTATGGTGCATCACAAAATAGGTTCGACCTTAGTAGGAAGTGCTTGTCATGAACCTTTGGAAAACGGCATCAAAAGGCGGAATCGTTCTGTTATACGTAGGTTTACTTTTGCTTCTTGTTTCATTCATTTCTCAACTTCGGATACAGCGTTCCATTGAAAGTGGCCCTTTGTTCGAAGGAGAGTACAAAGCGGAAATGAGACCATGTGAGCTTTGGCCGTTTCAGGAATTGAAAATGAACGTTACTAAAATTGGTGGAAGTCTCACGGTTTATCTGTTGGAGACGGACACTGTTTTTCCTTCTTCTAACGAAACGAGTTGGGCAAGTAATTCAACAGCCCTTCAAGAATTCTTGGAAGAAAACCCAGAAAAAATCCTGTTGGAAGACCAAATCGGAGATGAAAACTATACGCAGAGCTATTTTTCTACAAGATTCATGAGCACGGTTGTTGTTTTGTACAATCCCGATTCAGAAACTGTTCATGTACTGTATGAGGGGACGTTGAGGTTTTTCGGTTCCACAGATGAAACCAGAAACATTGCTGTTTGTGCAACTCCGTTGGGGGCTGTGTTGTCTGTGCCGTGGTGGACAGACCAGTGGAAACAGCGAAAAAACAAATTAGAATAAGTCACCGAGGTACAAGTCCTGTAAAGGAAGGACTGTAACTTGAGGCAAGACCTTGACGGCATCCTAGCGGAGAAGAGCGTTGAAGCGCTGCTTTTGTATTCTGACAGCCAAAAAGACGCAAACATGTATTACCTTACAAGCTTCTTGGCGCCAGACCCGTTTGTTTTTCTCAAAAAAGTGGATGCGCCGCCGACCATTGTTGTTAACCAGATGGAATATCCGCGTGCACAAAAACAGTCCAACGTTAAAGATGTCCGGTCATATTTCGATTACAACTACCTTACGGCAATAAAATCTGCTAAAGACCCTCAACTTGGTGCGATTCAGTTTTTGGCAGAGGTGGTAAAAAAAGAACTGGGCAAAGTCAAGATTTGTGTTCCACCAAACTTCCCCTTGATGGTTGCAGATGTGCTTCGAAAGTCTGGGTTGAATATTGTACCCATGTTTGGTGTTGTTGAAAAAGCACGGGAAACCAAAGACCAACAAGAAGTCACTACAATCAAGCAGGTTCAGCAGGTTAACGAAAAAGTAACCTCTCAGGCAATAGAGTTAATCGCAGACAGTGAAGTGGGCGCCAACAAGACGTTGATGCTTAACAATGAGCCGTTAACTGTTGGCAGGTTGAAATCGTTTTTTGGAAACAAACTAAGCGAAAACGGGTGCATACCCGAAGAAGACATCATCGTTGCCTGTGGTCCCAAATCGTCAGACCCCCACTACGTTGGTGCACCAGAAGACAAACTCAAAGCAGGTCAGCCAATTATTTTGGACATTTATCCGCGGAGTATACGGCAGCGTTACTGGACGGATATGACCCGAACAGTAGTAAAAGGAAAAGCATCAAACAAGCTAAAACAGATGTTCGAGGCGGTTCAAGAAGCAAAAAACGTTTCTTTGGATGCAATCCATGCAGGGGCAAACGCGAGTCATGTGTATGGATTGTGTTGTGACGTTTTAGAAAAACATGGTTACCAGACAACCAGAGGCGGAAAAAAGGTGACTGTTGGAATGACTCATACTCTTGGGCATGGGGTGGGTTTGCAGATTCATGAAAGTCCACGGCTTGGAGAGTTTTCTGACTTTGCATTAAATGAGCACAACGTTGTTACTGTGGAGCCTGGAGTGTATGACCCAAAAATTGGTGGGTTACGGTTAGAAGACACTATAGAAGTTACAAAAGGCGGATACCACAACTTAACCGAAATGGAAACCATTCTAGAAATTTAGTTAGTTTTAGCCGCCAGTCATCAGAGACATCAAAGTTACGGTGTCACCGTTTGAGAGTTTAGCATCTACTCCGCCAAGCAGTTTCATG
>JAOZIC010000190.1:0-4327 GCA_026014605.1 Candidatus Bathyarchaeota archaeon | reverse complement strand
AGTTACGGTGTCACCGTTTGAGAGTTTAGCATCTACTCCGCCAAGCAGTTTCATGAATGTCCCGTTTACAGTAACGGAGAACCCTGTTTTCACGTCTTTTAGTCCGGGTTCGTATACGTCTTTTCGGAAGGCTGCGCCGTTTTTTTCCGCAAGTTTGTCAAGCAGGTCGGAAAGGTTGGCGCCTTCGTCTAGTTCGATGTTGTCTTCTTTTTTGTTTAGCATGTTTTTGATGTATCCGAAGTATTGGACTCTGACGTTCAAGGTTTTTCACCAAGTTTGGAGTTTAAGACGTTTGTCTTCATTATATTTTGGGTTGGGATGTTATTTATCGGTTTTGTGTTTTGAATGTTTTATGAACAAACTATTTGAAAAAAACCAAAATTTAATATATTTCGTTATGCATAGAAGATAATATCGTGAAGATGAACCGAATTATCTCAAAAAAAGTATTCTATAATATTTGTTTTGCAATCAAAAGATAAAGATTAATATTTATCTATACGATTGACCTAATTCTCCAACAGAATTAACTGGAGGACTATGGATTGAGTTTCGCGAAACGAATTCTTTATGTAGACTTGACAACTGGAAAAACTGAAGTCAAACCCCTGGATATGAAACTTGCTAAAGATTACATCGGAGGTATAGGTCTTGGAATGAAACTGTGGTTAGACCATTCCAAAGCAGGCGTTGACCCACTAAGCCCCGAGAATCCTCTGTTTTTCATGACAGGTCCCCTAACCGGAACTATGGCACCCTCAGCGGGAAACAGCTACGCTGTAGTTTCTAAATCGCCGTTAACCAACACAATCGGCGAGGCAAAGGCTCATGGTTTCTTTGGGTCTGAGATAAAGCGGGCAGGTTATGATGCTATAGTATTCACTGGTAAATCTGAGAAGCTTGTTTATGCATGGATTGATGACGAATCTGTTCAGCTTCTTGATGCCGAACATCTAAAGGGTAAGTCTCCTGGAGAAACTGATGAAACAATCAGAGAGGAACTGGGCGACTTCTATATTCGTGTGTCAGCTATTGGTGAGGCTGGAGAGAAGCTTAGCCGAATTGCATGTATTATTAACGATGAGTACCGGGCAATCGGAAGAGGTGGCATGGGCGCTGTTATGGGCTCAAAGAACCTTAAGGCGGTTGCTGTTCGTGGAACACATGACGTTGATGTTGCGGATGTTGAGGCGTTCACCGAGTTTGTGCGGACTGTTCATGAGCGCATGAAAGGACCTGCAACAAGAAAATACAGAACTTTGGGTACCCCAGAAAACGTTCTTGTTTTGAATGCTTTGGCGTCTTTGGCTACCCGAAACTTCACTAACGCAACTTTTGAGGGCGCTGAGAAGGTCAGTGGCGAGTACCTGAACGAGCACTATGTTAAGAAAATTATCGGATGTGCAACTTGTGGTATGCGCTGTGACCACATTGCTGTTGTTCCTGAAGGACAATACAAAGGCAGCACATCACGTGTTGAGTTTGAGTGCCTATGGTCTTGTGGTCCGTTGTGTGGCGTTGACCGTTTAGACGCAATCATTGAAGCTATCCGATTAGCTGACTACTATGGCATGGACGGAATTTCCATCGGTGTCGTGGTGGCTATGGCTATGGACTGCTACGAGAATGGCGTTATTACTGACAAGGACACTGACGGCTTGAAACTGAATTTTGGTAATCATGAATCACTAGTAGAAGCGATTAGAAGAATCGGTACCCGAACTGGATGGTTCGGAGACACCTTTGCTGAAGGAACCAAACGAGCAGCCGAAATAATTGGCAAAGACGCATACAAGTACGCTAACCACATCAAAGGAATGGAGTTACCCGGCTACGACCTAAGGACATTGCAGACTGCTGCTTTGGGCTTCTCGGTTTCGTTCCGTGGTGCTTGTCACCTCAGGTCTGGAGCTTATTCGCCTGACGTGAAAGGGTCTGTTGACCGCTTCAAACTTGAAGCTGGAAGAGGAAAAATGATTGTGGACGGTGAAGACCTCTACAACGTTGTTGACTCTTTGATTTTGTGCAAGTTCAGCCGTGGTGTCATGTATGAAGGTCTTAAAGACATGGCACTATATTATGAAATGGCGACTGGAATACCAATGACTGCTGAAGAGATCATATTGGCTGGTGAGCGAATCAACAATCTTGCTAGAGTTATTAACATCCGTGAGGGTGGAGGAACACGAAAAGAAGACCAGCTACCTTGGAAGATCCTGAATTTCCCAGTTCCTGAAGAATGTATTGGAAAAGGCGCTTATGTGAAACAGCACGAGTTTGATGTCGGCTTGGAAGACTACTATAAGGTTCGTGGCTGGACTAAGGACGGTATTCCTACTCCTGAAAAACTCAAAGAAGTTGGATTGGACGATCTTGTTCCTATTGTAAAGAAAAAGATTGCTTCAATGGAAAAATAATTTGATGGAGGAAATGTAGATGCCCACAATTCATGAAAAGAAGTTTGTATCTGGTGACCCCGCTAAGTGTATTGGCTGCTGTGTCTGTGAATACGCTTGCTCGCTAAAACACGAAAAGACTTTCAACCCCACTAAATCCCGAATTCGAGCTATCCGTTTGAATTCTTTCGTTAATCTTGCAGTTTCCTGCAGGCTTTGCGAAGATTCTCCTTGTGTTGCTGCGTGTCCCCGTGACGCTTTAAGGCAATCAGACGAGAACGGAACAATTCTGATCGACGAAGACAAATGTAACGGTTGTGGATGGTGTATCGAAGCCTGTGACTACGGTGCGATTCAGTTGCATCCTGAAACCAAGAAGGTGTTTGTCTGTGACCTCTGTGACGGCGAACCACAATGTGTAGAGTGGTGTCCAGAAGAAGCTTTGGACTTCACAACTAAGGATGTTCTTTCGCAGAAAGCTAGGCGCACTGCGGTTAAGAAACTCTTCCAAGACGCTCTGAAAGGCGAGTAAACCCTCTAAATCTGGCAGCCACGTTTTTTGTGGTTGCATTTTTTTGGAGTCTTTGGGCTCCAATTCTTCTTTTTATCTTTGTTTTTTGGTAAATTTTTTTATTATTTTATGTTGATACTTGAGTTGATTTTGGAGAAGATGCAAGTGGAGCCGAAAGTTGCTACGTGGACGCGTCCGTTTTTGCACGAGTTGCTAGAAGAGATACCGAAAAATGTAGAATCATTAATCGACATAGGTTGCGGCAGGGGAATCGTGGGGGCTATGACCCGTATTTACCGTATGCCTAAACGTTTGGTTGGGATTGACATTTTTCAGGATTACATCGATTTCTGTAAAAAGTACACCATCTACGACGAGTTGCACCGTATGGATTTGCGAAAAACGCCGCTTCCGTTTGAGGACAAAGAATTCTGTGTGGCAACGTGTATCGAAACAATTGAGCATCTGCCCAAAAAGAGTGGCGAAAAACTGTTAGATGAACTTCACAGGATTGCGGGCACGGTTATTGTGTCTACGCCTTCTAGTTTTTTTAAGCAACCAGATAGCCACACTTCGGTTAACCCGTTTCAGGAGCATGTTAGCAAGTGGACTGTTGAAGATTTTCGTAAACGGGGCTACGACGTAAAAGGCGTGGGCAGTATTGCGTTACATAAACTTGCGTTTCCGGCACACAAGTTAACTTGCCGTTTTCCGCATCTGCACCAGTTTTTGTTGGCAAAAACAAAATCGCGGTAGGTTACTGCCCAGTTTTTGGCAGAAGCATAAGCAATAAATCGGCTAGTTGTTTCGCCGTTTTTTTCAGCGTTGGAGTCAGTCCTTCGCCAAAGCCTGTGTCATAGGGTTGAATCACCAGAAGGGAGACTTTTGTTCCCGAAGTTTTTGCGATGTAGTCACAAAATATTCCAAGAGGCAAAGTGTGGGTGGATATGGCGGTTTTTCTCATCAACTGTTCGGGGTCTACAAGTTTAGCGTTACCGGGTTGAAGGTTCATTAAGCCTGCGTCTATGATTAACATGTGAGTGGGTTTTAGTTCAGTGATTTGGTGCAGGTAGCTTTCTGGCACGGTTTCCGCTTGGATTAGTATCACATTTTTTGAGGTTTTGTTTTCCAGCTTTTTTACGATTTCCACTCCGACGTAGTCGTCCCTGCGGAAGGGGTTGCCGATGCCTGCGATTACTACTCTTTGTGCGCCGCTGAACCATTCTTTGAGCGCGGATTCAATGTCTGCTGTTTGGTTTTCAGAATCTGCCACTGGAAATCAACTCTGTTACTACTGGAAAAGGATAAGCAAGCAATTAAAACTTGATGTTTCTTGAATTTTCAGAAAAAAGGTAGTTTTCAACATACTTCTGTTATTAGTCTTCAAATATGTTTCAGGCTTTGGAGTGTACATTGTTTT
>JAOZIC010000220.1 GCA_026014605.1 Candidatus Bathyarchaeota archaeon | reverse complement strand
TGTGACTTCAAAGAAGGCGTAACCGTTACCAATCTGCCCGACGGCAGTGAAATGAAGATTCGTGTACGAAAAGAAGACGCCGACCACGTAAGAAAACTGGCAACAATGGATGGCATATTTTTGCTGGAAAAACCTGAAGAAATCTATGGGGTTTTTGAGAAACACTTCAAATAGCCGCAATTTTGGCCGTTTTTCAGTTATTTTTTTTGATTTCGTCGATTTTTATGGGAATGTTTAATTATGGCCATGTTGACATGAAATTACGAGACCTCGTAATTTGGTGGTGAATAAGATGAACAGCCACGACAAAAACGTAACCATCCACGCTGAAGAATACCTCGAAGCAATCTATCGCCTAGAATGCAAAGACGGCTCAGCAAAAACTATGGAACTTTCGCGAACACTCAACGTTGTTCCGGGCTCGATAACAAACACAATCCAAAGCTTGGAACGAAAAGGTCTTGTTATTCATCAACCCTACCGAGGCGTAAAACTCACAGAAGACGGGCGCCAAATAGCCTCACAGATACTGCGAAGGCACCGTCTAGCCGAACGTTTACTAACAGATTTTCTGAATCTGGACTGGACCGAAGTACACGACCCAGCCTGCAAACTGGAACACGCGTTTTCGGCAGATATTATCAAGGCACTTGAGAAAGCGTTAGGTCACCCAAAAACGTGTCCGCACGGGAACCCTATTCCAACTAATTGTGGAGCGATTTTTGAACAAAAAACAGTTCCATTAACCGAACTGGAAACAAAAATGTGTGCTGAAATAGCCAAAATCACCGAAGAAAAAGAGGAGATACTAAAACAGTTGGCAAAACAAAGCCTCATTCCCGGAAAATCTGTAGTAATCGAAAACAAAACAGATTCCGGTGACTCTTATGTTGTCCGAGTTGACGACCAAACTTACACCATTGACGGCACGTTAGCATCTGTAATCTATGTTAAAGTACACAAAGGAGGCGAATCAAACTAATGGAACTACCGTTAACTATGCTCAAAAACGGCGAAACAGGTCTAATCACAACCACTGACATTCGGTCAGGCGGAAAAGACTTTTGCCAAGCCCGTGCACGAAAGGGTTGGAAAAAACATTTCATGACCGAAATGTGCGTCAAAAGGCTAACTGACCTTGGTCTAACACCTGGTACAGAAATAAAAGTAATCAAGTCAGCCCCATTCAATGGGCCCCTAGAAGTATGCGTCCGAGGTTCTACCCTGGCCATAGGCAGGGGAATGGCAAAACGAATTCTGGTGGATGTTAAGCGTTGAGCAAACCCAATTTCATCATCGCGTTAGCTGGTAATGCTAACGTAGGAAAATCTGTTATATTCAATCAGCTTACTGGGTTGCATCAACATATTGGAAACTGGCCAGGAAAAACAGTAGAAAAAGCCGAAGGCACACTGCACTACAAAGGTTACACAATAGACTTTGTTGACCTCCCAGGAATCTACTCGCTGTCAACGTTTTCCATGGAAGAATTGGTCTCAAGGGAGTACATCGCAACAGAAAAACCGGATTTGGTAATTAATGTTGTAGATGCGTCTTTGCTTGAACGCAACCTGTTTTTCACATTACAGCTTTTGGAGCTTGAGGCTCCCCTAGTTGTTGCTCTAAACCAGATTGATATGGCGAAAAAGAAGGGTATCGTAATTGACTCCAAGAAAGCGGAGCAGATTCTGGGTGTTCCAGTTGTTCCAACCGTTGCTGTAAGTGGAAAAGGCATCACAGAGATGCTTGATATTGCGATTGAAGTTATCCAAAAAAACAGGGCAACATCGCCGCTTAAACCAAGGTACGGAAAAGAGTTAGAAGACAAAATCGAAGCCCTAACAGAACAGCTTGAGGGCGTGGACCTGAAGTATCCTGCGCGTTGGGTTGCCCTAAAACTGCTAGAGGACGACAACGAAGTTAAAAACGATGTAACGAAGTTAGACCCAAAACTTGTAAAAATTGCCCAAAAATTCAGGACAGCGCTTGAAGACGTACACGGGCACTCTTGTCCAACTGTAGTAACCAGTGAGCGGTATCACCTTGCGAACCAGATTACAATGCAAATTGAAGAGATAACAAAACCTGTTAAAACACCGATGCGCGAAAAACTGCACACAGTTACAACCCACAAAATATTTGGTTACCCCATACTGTTCGCCACGGTTATTGGAGTCTTTATTGCAATATTTAGTTTCGGAGACTTCGCATCAGCCCTGCTAGGTGACTTCTTCTTTGGACTAAAACCAGCATTTGACAGCGTCCTTGGAACAGGTATCGTTGGAGAACTTGTCTGGGGCGGAATAATAGAAGGAATCGTCGGCGGCATAACCGTAGCATTACCATACATTGTCCCGTTCTACTTCATCTTGTACCTGTTTGAAGACTCAGGGTACCTAAGCCGAATCGCATTCCTGATGGACAACCTGATGCACAAAATGGGACTGCACGGAAAAGCGTTCATACCCGTTATGCTCAGTTTCGGATGCAACGTCCCCGGATGTCTGGGTTGCCGAATCATGGAAACAACCCGAGAACGTCTACTAACAGCGTTTGTAGTAACCCTTGTACCATGCGCCGCAACATCAGTAATCATACTTGGTTTAGTTGGAAACTTCGTAGGCATAGAATGGGCACTAGCACTCTACGTCATTAACCTAATCATCATCTTCGTCCTAGGAAGAATCGCATTCAAAGCCCTACCTGGAGAACCCACAGAACTAATAATGGAAATGAGCGCCTACCGCGCACCACACCTAACCACAGTACTACAACAAACATGGTTCAGGCTCAAAGAATTCATAATCATGGCATTTCCGCTAATCATCGCTGGAAGCTTTGTAATCAAACTCGCCGAAATCGCAAACCTACTAGAACCAATCGCCAACCTCTCCAGCCCATTAACCGTAACTTGGCTAGGACTACCCGCAGTAACAGGAATCGCATTAATCTTTGGAGTACTACGAAAAGAACTAACCCTGATAATGCTGGCATCATTGTTCGGAACAACAAACTTCGCCTTAGTAATGACACCCGCCCAAATGATAGTATTCACCCTAGTTGTAATGCTATACATCCCATGCGTAGCAACAATAGGCGCCTTAGTCAAAGAATTCGGATGGAAAAAAGCACTGCTGATAACAGTAATAGAAATACTGCTTGCGTTACTCGTAGGCGGCATAGCCTTTAGGTTACTGACAATCTAAAAAATAAAATAAAAAAATTTTAGAAGTGCAAACCGCCGCAAAGCGCGGCAGCTGCACATATCGGAGGATGTTACCGTTTGGGTGCTACTTTCTTAGGGTAAGAAATAAGCGTCCAGAACGGGTAACCAACAATTTTCTTGTTTATAGACTTTGGTGTAATTGCGTTAGTTGGACAGTAGTGAGCACAAGCCAGACAGTGTGCACAGTCAGTGTTTCCGAACGATTCGTTTAATCCAGTGATTGCCAAAGTTTTGCTTCCACGGTTCGCAAAGTTGAACACACGTTGTCCTGATAGTTCAGTGCATGCTCTGACACATTTTCCACACAGTATACAGCGGTTGGGGTCCCGGATGAGAACTTCACTTGAGTCGTCGACTGGTTCGTCTTTTTCGTCTAGGTAGAACTTGTTGTCTGTTAGTTTGTATCTGCGCATCCAGAAGCGTATGTCACGGCTTTGTTGTATCTCTGGTCCGCTTTCTGCAAGAATCATCTGCAGGACTGATTTGCGTAGTTCTTCTAGTTCTTCGTCCTCGGTAGTTACTACCATGTTTTCTTCGATTATAGTGGAGCATGATGGGACAAACCCTCGTTTGCCTTCAATTTTTACAAGGCACATACGGCAAGCTCCGATTGCACCTAAGCTGGCGTCGTAGCACAGGTGTGGTATTTTCATTCGATTCGCTAACAATTCATCCAGCAAAGTTGCGTTCTTCTTTACCACCAAGGGTTTGCCATCAACGGTAATCGTTACTTTTTCGGGGTTGGGTTCTTTGTCTGCGTCGAAGAATTTGGGGTGCAGGTTAAATCGTTCCACCAAATTGTTCAGTGTATAGCCTTCAGGGTCGATTTCTAAGTTAGTGCTTGGTATTGGCGAAGTTAGTATTGGACCTTTTTTGTTGCTAAAGTTACCTGCTCCGAAAGTTTTTGCGGTTTCGATTACCTTTTTGTCATTAAAGACCGTTTTAACACATTGATATCCTATCTCACAAGTCAAAACGATTATCGCAGTTGCTTGGTCAAAGATATCAGTGTGTGCTGCTCTGTGTTTTTTGGCGAGGTTAATTTGGCACGATTCGCTGACGAGTTCCTTTTTGATTACGTTGTAGCCGTCTTCTCTGAGTAGATCTTCTAGGACAATCATTTTGTCCATTCCTGCGATTCCACAATGTTTTACACATGTGTCGCAGCTCCATAGTACGATTTTGTCGTCGTGGCTTAGGTTTCGTTTAAGTTCGTCGTATGATATTGATCGAACTGAGATTATCATCTAGATGCACCTCACTTTGATTTTTTCGCCAACAAGTGGCTCTCCGGTGTGGGTTCTGAACTCTTTTCCTAGGTCGGCTTCGTGTCCTTTGCAGGGGATTACTACTTTGAAGATTTCTTTGTCTGTGTCTGTCATTACTAGACCGATGTCTTCTGTTACTTTCAGGACTTTTTTGTCTGCAAAGTTTCTTGTAAAGCAGGACCAACCTGCAGAACAAGATAATACAATGATTGTGTTGGCGTCTAGGTCGAGTTTAGCTTCGCGTAGTATGGGCTCGGAACAGGCATACAATATCACTGCCTCGTCTGTGACATTGTAGCCGTCCCTTATGAGCCGCAACCCTAATTCGTTGAGTTTATTGATTCCGCCGTTTCCACAGGTTCTTGCACATGTGTTGCAGGCGATGATTGCGATTTTGTCTTCTTTTTTGTCTAGTTTTTTGGTTATTTCTTCGTATGGTTCAATTTTTGCAAATATCATTTGCAGCAGTCCTCCTCTACTTTTACGGATTCGTCAGGAACTCTTCCAGGTAGCTTTTGTATTGCGTCAAACGGACAAATTTCGGCGCATGTACCACATTTGATACATTTGCTTAGGTCTATCTTGGCTGTGGTGCCTTTTTGTCCCGAAATTGCCTCGACAGGACAGCTTTTAGCACAAACCAAGCATCCTTTGCATTTGTTTGAGTCAACGTGGTAGTTTAGAAGTGCTTTACAGACTAGTGCTTCGCATTTCTTGTTGTTGATGTGGTCGAAGTATTCTTGTTTGAAGTACCTGAATGTTGTTAGTACTGGGTTTGATGCTGTTCGTCCCAGCGCACACAGGCATGCTTTTTGCATGACGTCGCTGATTTCTTCTAGTAGTTCGATGTCGTCGATTTTTCCTTCGCCGTTGGTGATGCGTTTCAAGGTTTCGTACATCAGTCGTGTTCCGATTCGTCCAGCGGAGCATTTACCACATGATTCTGCGGCAGTAAACGACAGGAAAAACCGTGCCATGTCAACCATACAGTTGGTGTTGTCCAAAACAACCATACCACCGGAACCCATAATCGCTCCTGCACTTTGCAGACTGTCGTAGTCCATTGGCAAATCAAACATGTCTGCAGGAACACATCCACCGCTTGGTCCACCAAGCTGAACTGCTTTGATGCTTTTGCCCTCGGGTGGTCCTCCTGCGATGTCGTATAGTAGCTTCTTTATTGGTGTTCCAACAGGAACCTCGTATGCACCTGTTCGTTGAACTGCACCAGTTACACAGTACATCTTTGTTCCTTTGCTTTTCTCAGTGCCTAACGCAGCGAATTTTTCCCAGCCTTCAGTCATTATTGTGGCAACGTGAGCAAGTGTTTCAACGTTGTTGATAATGGTGGGCATGTCCCAAAGACCTTTAACCGCGGGGAACGGGGGTCGTTGGATTGGGTTTGCTCGTTCGCCTTGTATTGCGGCGATCATTGCGGTTTCTTCTCCACAAACGAACGCACCAGCACTCAGAAAGACTTCGATGTCAAAACAGTAACCGCTACCCATTATGTTTCCGCCAAGGAAACCTTTCTCTCGGGCATCTTCGGCAGCTTTTAGTAATCTTTTTGCTGCTAGGGGCTTTTCTGCACGCACAAACACGAAACCTTTGTTGGCTCCAATAGTGTGCCCTGCAATGATTAGGCCTTCTAGTATTCTGTGTGGATCAGATTCTGCTAATAGCCTGTTCATGAATGCTCCTGGGTCACCTTCGTCACAGTTTGCGATTACGTATTTTACTTCACCGGGCTGTTGTTTACAGATATTCCATTTTATGTAAGTTGGAAAACCTGCGCCTCCTCTTCCTCTGAGGTTGGCTTTTTTGAGTTCTTCGATGGTTTCGTCTGGGTCTTGCTTCAGACATTTTTTGAGTCCTTGGTATCCTCCAACTGTCACGTATTCATCTATTGAATCGGGGTTGATGATACCACATTTTCCGGATAGCCATCGGACTTGGTTGTTCCAGACTTCCATTTCATCTAGCTTTTGGATTGGGTTTTCGTCGGTGTCGTTTTCGTATCTGAATGCAAAAGCGCTTGAGTAGTCCCTGTCTAGGTATTCTAGGATAATTTGGTCGATCATGTCAGGGGTAACGTTTGCATAAATTACGGAGGGGTATCCTTTCTTTGTTAGTTCAATCCATGGATCGATAAAGTCAAGGCCCATACACCCAACTGGAACAATTTCAACATCAAGGTTCTTTGATTCTAAGCAAGCTTGGATGCTTTGTAGTACCTCGTTGGCTCCTGCGGCGATTGTGCAGCTGGCCATTGGTACTCTGATTCTGAATCCAGTTTTGCCGTAGACTATTTCCTCTGGCAAACTATCGTTTCGCGTTGTGGTTCACTCTCCTGATTTTGGGCTTTTTCGCGGTGTTCCGCGATTATTTTCTTCAAAACTTTTTGGTCCACAGAACCGTAGACTCGTCTGTATTCTCCAGTGCTGTCTGTAACAGCAACTACTGGAGCTAAACTGCAGCACCCGAAGCATCTTGCTGCCTCGATACTAAACACTTTGTCCTGCGTTACTGTTTGGTCTCCTTTCAGACCTAACAAAACTTTCAGGTGTTCATAGTTGTCTGCGTTTCCTTTTGCGTGACATCCAGTTCCCATACACACTTGGATTACATATTGTCCTGGTGGGTCGAGTCTGAATTGGTGATAAAATGTTGCAACGCCGTATACTTCACTGCGAGAGACTCCCATATTTTTTGAGATTAGTCTCAGGCTTTCTTGGGGTAAGTAACCATATTTTTCTTGAACCGCTTGAAGTACTTGGATGAGGTCTTTTCTTGTTGCATTTGCGGTGATGGCTTCTATATCCTGTTGCATCTGTAATTCGCGTTGAGTTGGTAGCACAATGGTTTTTTGCATTGTTGGGGTCTCCCAAAATTGGTTTAGACTACTCTAAAGGGTGAGTCTTCTTTCTTCTCTAGCAGTTTTTTGTATGCGTTTGGCGTGATCAAATTGCTTAGGTCACACTTTGTTTTTGGTGCAATGGTTGCTATCCAGCCGTCTTCGTAGGGGCTGTCGTTGATTACTTCAGGGGTTTCGATAATTTTTTGGTTGATAGCTGTTATTTTGCAGCTGATTGGTGCAATTAGATCAAAAGCAATGTATTCACATCGCATTTCGTCAAGGTTTGCACATGGTCTTCCGTAGATTGTGCCGAAAACTTCGCCTGCTTCAACATCGTCGCCAACAGTGCTGTTTTTGAGAATTTCTACTAATCCGACTTTTTCTCTGAGCTGTTTTTGGGCATAGTCAGTTATGCCAATTTTTTGTTCGCCTTCGGGGGTGTTCTGTATCCACATGTGTGTTTTGGTGTAGTCCCTGTTGGTTTTGACGCATACTGTTTTGCCTTCGCATTGAATTGCGTAGTCCTTTTGTTGTGCTGCTTTTTCGTCTGTTTTTAACATTGAGATGTCCTTATACATTTTAACCGTCTCTGGAATAAATGCACAGGACGCTTAGTATATACATTCAGTGATTAAAATAATAATGTATATATACACGTACTTATTGTAAATACACAATCGAAGGTGAAAACCTTGGAATCACGTAAAATCCAACGTGTAGGGGCTTCCAGTTTGGCTGTTTCATTACCCAACGATTGGGTAAAAGACGTCGGATTAGACAAAGGAGATCTTGTTTTTTTCACGGAAGACGAAGGCGGCTCACTAAAATTAATGACTGCCAAACAAACGGAAAAAAAGCCTGTAACCACTGTTCAGGTTGACGCAGAATTCTGTAAAGACCCCGAACTTCTAGGCAGAGTTATTATCGGAATATATTCGCTTGGACACGACAGCATCAAATTAGTTTCTGCTAAACGCCTTAACACTGAACAAGTCAACAAAATCAGAGACGTTACCCAAAAACTGATGGGTATGGGAATAATGGAAGAAACACCAAACTCTTTGCTTATCCAATGCTCCATAGATACAACAAAATTCCCAATAAACACGTTACTAAGGCGACTTTTCATCATCAGCTCCACAATGCACAGAGAAGTAATCGACGCACTGCCCGGTTTTGACACCAAACTTGCAGACGCCGCAATAAGCAGAAAACAAGAAGCAGACACAATGTTCTGGGTCATAGTACGTTTACTCAACACTTGTCAACGTGACAAAAATATTGCTCACCAAATGAGTATCGATACTCCCTCGTTGATTGTTTGGTACAGGTTAATTGCTCAGTATTTGCGGCTTATTGCTGAGCGCGCTCAGAAAACTGCGAAAAAAATAGTTTCGTTAAATCAGGCTAACGACCAAATCGGTCCACAACTAATAGAAGAAACAATTGCGATAAACGAACGAGCCTACGCGTTGTGTCATCAGGCAATAAATAGTTTCTTTTCCAGTGACATACAAGCCGCTAATCAAGCAATAGAGTCATATCATGAGATTCAAAAAGTCGAAGAGCAACTCCAAGAACGAGTTTGTGGTTCAGCGTACCTTCGCGGCAAAAACTTTTCAGTAAACAAGTACTTCAAAGGAAAAGGACCAATACAACCGTGTGCTGTTGCACAGATTAGTTTTATAATTTGGAGTGGCAGGCGAATCGCGGAATTGGGTGCAGAATTGGCAGAAACTGCAATTCACCGAGTACTCTGTAAAGACACAAAAATGTGCAAAGTAAACTCAAAGACGTACTAAAAGCAGTCATTTTATTTTTTGACTGTTTACCATTCAAGTGGTCCGCGGTAATAACTTACTGATGGGCATCCAACACAGTTGTTTTGTTTAAACGATAAACACTCTTTGCAATGTACTCCACATGGCGTGATGTCTTTTTTGTCTGTTAACGTCTGTGTTTTTAGTGGCAAAAACGAGGGGTTGTCAACTTTTCCAATTGGAAAGAACTCTGACCGTCGTATACCTTCTCCACTTCGCAGGGCACATTTTTCGATTGCTTCACTTTCGAGCGTTTGTTGGTCTTCCGCCATAACTAATGCGATTAAATTAAAACCGCCCATTGTAGTGAAAAAGTTGATTATCCTTGGGCACTCTTCATATCTTTTAATAATTTTTCTTAACGCTTCGGCACTTTCCACTTCAAGCAGAATCATTGCCAGTCGTAGGTCTAACTCGTTTGGGTTGACTAGGGCTGAAATGTGAATCAGATTTTTTTTGAGAAGCTTGTCAACTCTTTTTTTTGCGCCAAGGCTTGTAAAACCGATTGTGTCACCTAATTCTTTGAAGGTTTTTCTTCCGTCTTTTTGGAGTTGTAAGATTAGTTTCCAGTCGATTTCGTCGAGTTTCAATTTAATCAGCGGTTTATTTATTTAACGAAACGTTTATTAAATGTTTGGATTTGTAAACAAGACGAAGCTTATCTGATCATGAGTGAGTAAAATGGAAGAACAAGCTGCTCAAAAAAAATTCGCAGAAATTGCTGAAAAAGATCAAAAACTCAAAAAAAACATGAGTAAAATCAAACACAAAATCGCAGTAATCAGCGGCAAAGGAGGCGTAGGCAAAAGCACAGTTGCAGCAAACCTTGCTATGGCGTTTTCGATGCACGGCTACAAAGACCGCGTTGGAGTACTAGATGTAGACATACACGGTCCATGCATACCCAAATTGCTTGGAGCAAAAGGACAAAAATGTCAAATCACGCCCCTAGGCGCGTTGCCAGTAACTGGAGCGAACGGAATCAAAGTCGTGTCAATGGATTTTCTGTTGCAAAACCAAGAAACACCCGTTATTTGGCGCGGTCCACTGAAAATGCAGGTCATCAAACAGTTTCTTTCAGATTTTGTTTGGGGTGAACTAGATTTTCTTTTCATTGATGCCCCTCCTGGAACTGGAGATGAACCCTTAACCGTAATGCAGACATTGCCTGAAATGGATGGAACAATCATTGTTACTATTCCTTCCGAGGTTTCTGAGGAAGTAGTAAAGAAAGCAGTTAGTTTCTCCAGAAAAATGGGAATTCCCATAATCGGCATTGTAGAAAACATGAGCGGTTATACCTGTCCAAAATGTGGTGAAACAGTAAACATTCTTGGTTCTGGTGGCGGAAAAAGAATCGCAGAGGAACTAAACGTACCCTTTTTGGGACAAATTCCAATAGACCCAAAAATCTGTGAAGACGCCGACAAAGGAGTCTCATTTGTAGCAAGTAACAGCGATTCTGCTTCAGCCAAAGCGTTCCAAAAGATTGTGGCAAATGTGGAATCTTTCTTGAAAGCTCAAAAAGAAGCGCGAGAATCTGATTAATTGGAGGAAATGAATAAAAATGAAAATTGGTGTTTCGGCATCTGCGGCAAGTTTGGATTCAAAAGTAGATTCTAGATTTGGTAGATGCCCATATTTTGTTATTGTTGACTCAGAAACGATGGGTTACAACGTTGTAACTAACGACTCTACTAGTGCAGCTCATGGGGCAGGCATTCAAGCAGCCCAAACTGTAGTTAATCTAGGTGTAGAAGTAGTCATAACTGGCAATGTTGGACCTAATGCGTTCAATGTCCTGAATGCTACTGGAATCAAGGTTGTAACTGGTGCATCAGGTACGATTAAAGAAGCAGTTAACCAATACAATAATGGCGAACTTCAAGCGGTCTCCAACCCAACGGTTGGTGGACATTTTGGAATGGGTCAAAGAAGAGGACAAGGTCAATAACCATCTAACAAAAAGGAGGTATGCATGAATTGAATGTAAGAATAGTAATTCCGGTTTCTGAAGAAAAAGGCATGGATTCACAGCTCTCACAACACTTTGGAAGAGCACCTTTCTATGCAATCATTGATTTAGACGAACAAGGAAAAATCATCGGCAACGGAACAATCGCAAACACAAGCGAACACTTCGGTGGTGTAGGTTTACCACCTGAACGAATTTGTCAACTCAAACCCAAAGCACTTGTAACTTATGGTTTAGGCTCTAAAGCGTTAATGATGTTCCAAGAAGCAGGCGTAGCCGTGTTGCGAACAGAAGCAAACACAGTAAAAGATGTAGTAGCAGCATACAAAAACAATGAACTTCAGGAGCTAACAGAAGGCTGTCATCATGCTCACCATGAATGCTAGGTGAAGTAGTAGCAGAAACCAGAAAAAACGAAGAGGATAAACGTGATTATTACGGTTGCCAGCGGAAAAGGCGGCACAGGAAAAACAACGGTTGCCGTCAATTTGGCACTGTCACTAGAAAACGTACAACTGCTAGATTGCGACGTCGAAGAACCCAACTCTCACATTTTGTTACAACCAACAATATCTGAAACACAACCAGTGTTCACAAAATATCCTGTAATCTCTGAGGAACTGTGTGTACACTGTGGAACATGTTCAAAATTTTGTAAATTCAACGCCCTATTTGTTGCACCAAAAACTGCTATGGTTTTTCCAGAATTATGCCACAGTTGCGGTGGATGCATGTTAGTTTGTCCAAAGCAGGCAATTTCTGAAAAACAAAGAAAAATCGGAGTAATCAAAAAAGGCGAAGCAAAGAATGTTGAACTCGTATACGGTGAACTCAACGTTGGCGAAGCAATGGCGGTTCCTTTAATCAAGGCAGTTAAAAACGAACTGAAACTAAATAAAACCGTAATTATTGATGCCCCTCCAGGAACGGCTTGTTCTTTGGTTGCGTCTGTTCACAAAACAGATTACTGCATTCTGGTTACTGAACCCACCCCGTTTGGATTGCACGACCTAAAAATTACAGTTCAGGTGCTAAAAGACCTACAAGTTCCAATGGGCGTAGTAATAAACAGGGCAGGGGTAGGCGACAAAAAAGTTTACGATTACTGCAAAAACGAAAACATCCCCATACTAATGGAAATCCCGTACAGCAAAGAAATCGCTGAAATGTACTCTCGCGGGGTTCCTTTCGTGGAAAAAATGCCAGAATGGAAACAAGAGTTCCAAAATATGGCAAAAACGATACAGAGGCGTAAGTAATGGTCAAAGAAATTACCGTGTTGAGCGGAAAAGGCGGAACTGGAAAAACATCCGTAACTGCCTGTTTGGCGGTTTTAGCAAAAAACGCTATTTTAACAGACTGCGACGTAGACGCACCAGACCTACACATGTTATTAAAACCTGAAATTCTTGAAACCCAAGAATTCAAAGCCTCACGCGTAGCAGTAATCGACCAAGAAACCTGTGTTCAATGTGGAAAATGTGATGAACACTGCCGTTTTGGCGCAATAACCAAGCATGTGGTTGACCCAATTTTATGTGAAGGCTGCGGAGTTTGTGTTTATGTTTGTCCAGTTGCGGCAATTGATTTGGAACAAAGGGTTTCTGGTTCTGCGTTTATTTCAAAAACACCTTACGGAATGATGTCTCACGCGTTACTTAATCCGGGAGAGGAAAACTCTGGGAAACTGGTTTCGTTAGTGAGGAAAAACGCCAAAGAACTTGCAGAAACAAAAAACTGCGAACTCATCATTAACGATGGACCTCCAGGAATTGGTTGCCCTGTTATAGCATCATTGAGTGGCGTAGATGTTGGTCTTATTGTTGTTGAGCCCACGTTGTCTGGAATGCATGACATGGAACGCGCTTTTGGGTTGCTGAACCACTTTAAGGTGCCTGCTCTTGTTTGTGTTAACAAGTATGACTTGAACCTTGAAAACACTCAAAAGATTGAGGAGTTTTGCAGACTAAACTGTGTAGAAGTGGTTGGAAAGATACCGTTCGACTCTATAGTTACTCAAGCGATGGTTGCTGGAAAACCAGTTATAGAATATGAGCCCAACAGCGAGGTCGCAAAAGCGATACGTATGTTGTGGGAAAATGTTTTGAGTAATATACGCAGTTAAACTGCCCGTTTTTTATCAAATCCGCTATCTATATGTTATGGAATGAAACATTACCTTACGGAGTCCAAAAATTGTGAGCGTTGCCATAAAAGCTGAGAATCTGACAAAACGTTACGGTGACCTTGTTGCAGTTGACCACATCAACTTTGAGGTTCAGAAAGGTGAGATTTTCGGTTTTTTGGGTCCCAACGGCGCTGGCAAGTCAACAACAACGCGGATGCTGATTGGCATATCAATTCCCACTGAGGGAACTGCGCAGGTTATGGGGTTTGATATCCGCAGGCAGAGTGTACGGGCAAAGGAGCTCATGGGTATAGTTACTGATGTTTCTAACGTTTACACGCAGTTGACGGCTTGGCAGAACCTGATTTTCACGGGAAAACTGTACGATATCCCAAAATCTGAACGTGAAAGCCGCGCCAAAGAACTGCTGCAACTGTTTGGCTTATTTGAAAGACGAAACGACAACGTAGAAGGTTTTTCAAAGGGTATGCGAAGACGCCTTTGTATTGCCATGGCGTTGATGAACAAGTCGTCGATTTTGTTTCTTGACGAGCCTACAGTAGGGTTGGATGTTCAAAGCAGTTTAATCATAAGAAATCTTGTCAAAAAATTGAACTCTGAAGGATTAACGGTTTTTGTTACAACGCATAACATGGAAGAAGCAAACCAGATGTGTGACCGCGTCGCAATAATTAACAACGGAAAAATCGAAGCAATCGACACACCTGAAATGCTTAAATCGGCAATAAAAAAACTTCAGGTGATCGAAGTATCGTTTGTTGGTTCTAACGGCGACCTGACTTCTGAGCTCAAAAAAATTCAAGAAGTAACTGATGTAACAAAAAACGGCGACAAATACAGGTTAAACACCGAAAATGTTCCTCAGGCTCTTTCTAACGTTTGGGGTTTTTCAAAGAAAAAGGGTTTGACAATTAATACGTTAAACACGTTGAGTCCAACTCTTGAGGACGTTTTTGTTGAATTAACTGGAATACAACCCGAAATCAGACCACCAAAAACTCAAAGAGGTCAAGACTAATGGAACTAAAACGCATATTCAAAGCGCTTCGGGTCGCGTGGGCTATTGGTGAAAAAGACATCCGAATATACTACGCTAGGCCGGGCTCGTTAGTGTTTGGTATTTTGTTTCCGTTTTCCATGTTTTTGTCGTACATTGTTGGGAGAAACGTTACAGTTGCGCAAGCCATTCCCATTCTAGTTGCTCAAACACTGTTTTTTGCTTCTTCATCTATCGGACCAATAACCATACCCCTTGAACGGAGGCTACGAACGTTCGAACGGTTTTTGTCTGCTCCAATTTCGCTTATTACGGTTCTTGTTGGCAAAACACTTGCAGGTTTCATTTACGGAATAGCAATTTCTGTGATTCCTATTCTGGTAGGTGTTTTGGTGTTCAATTCTGTAATCGTTGACATTTTTGCTTTGGTTATAGGACTGCTTTTGTCAGCGTTTTGTTTTGCTGCAATGGGTTTGATGTTTGCTTCTATTCCTGGTCAGCACCCCGGAACAGTTATGATGCCCATGAATTTTGTTCGAATTCCAATGCTGTTTATCAGCGGAGTGTTTATTCCAATTTCAGAGTTGCCTTATTGGGGACAAATCCTGTCAGTATTTTCACCTTTAACGCATACTATCGAGTTGGTTAAGGGTGGATTGGGCGGTGAGAACATTTTTGGTGGCGTATTAAATATTGGAATCTTGTTGGGTTATTTGGGTCTGTTTTTGTTTTTGGGTATAAGGTTCCACATCGCTAACCAAAAGAAAGAATGAGCAATATGTGCTGAGTCTATAAGACTGGTTTTTGTTACTCGCCTACGTTTAGTTGTTGTCCTTCTGTTAAGGCTTGGGCGACTTTCATTCTTGCACTTTTGACCAATCTCCAGATTGTTCCTCTGGATACTCCCATTTTTGTGCCTGCTTGTTCTTGTGAGAGCCCTTCAAGGTCTACTAGGCGTATTGCTTCTAGTTCGGCGGGTTCGATGGTGATTGTGTTTGTGGCTATCGCTGGTTGTGGGATGAATTTTTGGGTTTTTACGGGGTTTGGTATTGTTACTTGTTTTGGGAGTCTTCCTCGTCGTCCTCGTCTGTGTCTTCGTCCGCATGTCATTTTGGTTCGCTATGTTGTATGTGTAACATAACACTTATATATTTTTGTGCATTATCTAATAATTAATATTTGTGCATAAACACAAAATAGAGGTGAAATATATGCCAAGAGGAGATAAAACAGGACCCATGGGCGCAGGCCCACAAACAGGAAGAGCAGCAGGCTACTGTGCAGGCTACTCAGTTCCAGGATACATGAACCCCGTAGCAGGTTACGGACGAGGACCACGAAGAGGACGCGGCAGAGGATGGGGACGAGGATTTGGCAGAGCACAATTTTGCTATCCACAACCCGTTAATGTGCAACCAATTGTTCCACAGCAAACACCCGAACAAGAAGTAACAGCGCTTGAAAACTATCAAAAACAACTAGAAGCAGAAAAAAATGACCTGGAACAAGAAATGGGCGGCGTCAAAGCCAGAATCCTAGAATTGAAAGAAAAAATCACCGAAAAATAATCAGAAAGGGAACACACCTAAAAATGCGTTCATGTAATGGTTAATCAGGGGGAGGTGAATTTTTTTGACCAATTTTAGGCTTGCCGTTGCAACAGATGGAAAAGACGGCCTACGGGATGTTGTTTCAAAAGTTTTTGGTAGAGCTAAAACGTTCACAATTATGGATGTACACAACAACGAAATATCTAACGTTAAAGTGTTAGAAAACTCTGCGGCATCATATCATCATGGTGCAGGACCAATCGCTGTAAAAATGTTGATTGACGAAGGCGTTAATGTTGTTCTTGCTAACAAACTAGGATTTGGTGCGTCTGAACTGCTTAAGCAACATGATGTCACGTTGGTTTTGACAAAACCAGGTCTGATTGTTGAAGACGTTGCTAAAAATAGTTTTCTTGAACGATAACCAAAAAATATGCAGCACTCTTTTTTGCATCATTTGGACATATGTTTATAAGACGCAACCGAGCATGTTTGAGTACCTGAGGGTAAATGATGACACGATCAGAAATCCTCGGTACAACAGAACAAATCCTTCAAAATGCAGGATTTAATCTATCTCAACGATGTTGCACACAATATTCTTGTTTTGATTTAGTTGCACAGGGCAGAAAAAAGATTCTGTTTTTGCGTGCTCACGCTGATATTGGTAACACACATTTTAACGAGGCAGCAGAGCTCCAAAAAATTTCTGGGTGTTTCTCCGCAATACCGTTTATTATCGGAAAAACAAACCACAAAAAACCGTTAGAAGACGATACAGTTTACAGCCGATACAATGTTTATGCGATAAGCTCCAAAACATTAGAAAACATGTTTTTGCGTGGAACCAATCCTTTAGTTGAAGCGGGACCTGGCGGCTATTATATCCAACTTGACGGTGCTTTGATTCGTAAACGACGACAAAAGTTAGGGCTTTCTGTTGGAAAATTAGCTGAGATGGTGGGAATTTCGCGGAGAACTCTTTACGGTTACGAACGTGGAATGGCAAAAGCATCTGTTCATACAGCATATCGGCTTGAATGGATTTTAGGCGCGCCCGTAGTTAAGAACCCTGATGTTTTTCATGGACCTGAACGAATGTGCTTATTGAGTCCGTCTGGGGAGTTAATGGATAAGTACCGTTTTCTGGAGTCCGTTTTTCGAAAGCTTGCACAATTCAATTTCAGTATAACATCTACAGTAAGAGCTCCTTTCGATTTCATTGCAAGGTGCCCAAAAGAAGACGTGAACATAATTGGTGCCGTTATTGGCGATTCAAACGAACAGAATATTGATCAACGGATTAAAGAGCTAAAAAGCTTGGGTGACGTCATCGGAGCGTACGCGGTTTTGGTCAGTTACGAGAAATCAAATCTTGACAAAGGAATTCCGTACATCTGTCACGACGAATTGGCTGAAATGAAATGTGCAGAAGAACTCTTTGAGTGCATTAGCAGTTGATTTTGTTACATTAGTTTTTGTTGCTTTGAATCTTCTTGGTTTTTTATTCGTTTGGCTGTTTTCCAAGATTTGCGTACACAATCAGGGTATATGCCGCCGTTTTTGATGCATTTTTTTAGAAAGTTTACTGTTTTTTGGTCGCTGGGGTAACCGCATCCAATTTCGCCATGTTTTCTTTTTAGTTTAGCTATTGCTTTGTCGCGTTCCACTTTAGCCAATATTGACGCAGCCGAAACAATTGGGTATGTTATGTCTGCTTTGTGTTCAGAGATTATTTCTAGGTCGAAATCAAGGTTCTCTGCGATGTGTTCTCCAAAACGGTTTGCGTTAATGTCTGATGCATCAACGTAAGCGGTGTTTGGTTTAAGAATAGACAATATTTTTGCCATTTCTATTGCTTCAAGGCGGTTTAGTTTATGCAGTTTGATTTTGCTTTCTACAACAACATCGATTTCTGCTGGGCGCAACAAAACAACATGGTAGTGTTGGGCTAACTTTTTTAGTTCTACAGCGAGTTCTTCGCGTTTTTTTGGTGTAAGCATTTTGGAGTCTTTTACACCCAACTCCTTTAGTTTTGGTAAATCTTCCTTGTTTAATGCGATTCCTGCTATTGCCAATGGACCTAGAACTGAGCCTCGTCCCGCTTCGTCTACTCCGGCTATCATTGTCTCACCGTTTGATTTGCTTCCTTTAGTGTTTTTATTGTTTATTAATGCGTGGTTTGACTATTTTTTTGGTTTTTCTAGTGTTCAGAACCTGTAGCCTTAATATATGACCATTAATATGTATTTATAAGCAGAATTCTCTTCGCAAATAATGCATTAAACCACCTGGTTTTTTGTGTTTATTTTGAGCATTCTCTTAATAGTTTGAAAATGGGAGGGAAGGGACAAGTTGTCTATGTCTGGTATTCAATTCAAAATGCACCAACGGCTTATTAGAAAATTTACACGCGCAGGGGCTACTTCAGAAGAAACAGCAGTTACTTTTGAAGAAGCTGACCTTGATTTGCAAGAGCAATGTTGGTTAGATTATTTTGCTGGCTCTTTTCTTGGCAGCATAAAGAAAACTAAAGACCACAGATACTACATCTAAACTTTAGATGTACGAATACGGTAACTAACGGTTCAAAGCCGTATTCTGCCTAATTTTACAGGGGGATAACAGATTGAAAGACTGGCTAGTGATAGATGCATTCATAGCCGGAATTGTACTAATTTTTCTGGGAATTTATTATTTTAAAACTGACCGCACCAGCTGGGTACGAAGTTCAACGTCTGGAACTGAATTTCCAGAATGGTTTACGTTCATTTTTGCTGGAACATTTTTCATTGTTCTTGCGTCAATCCTAGTTTTGGTTGTTGTTTAGACCACGATTAAAAGCTGTATCTTCATTTTATTGCCAAACATTAATGATTAAGAGCACTGTAAGGTATGGTCAAAACGTTTGGTGATTTGGTTGGCTGACCAAGAAGAAGCAGAAACAAAAGAGCCCGGAAGAATCGAGTTTAGTTTCCCTTTGCTGACTATTAGAACCAAAGCCTTTGCGGGCGTTTTTGACAAACTAGGTTCATTTCGCATTTCCAACGTGCTTTCTTGGATCGCCTTAATCATTGTACCAATCGTCGCAGCCATTGGGTTGTACATGCTCTGTAACAGCTTGGTTGCGTTGCTGTGGACCCCTGCTGTAAGAGATATTACCCGCGAGTTAGGACCTGCGTCATACCTTATGTTACCCGGAATCAATCCAATCTTGCCAATACTTTACGGTTGGCTGGCTATCGTATGCGCGATAGTAATTCACGAAGGTGCCCACGGCGTTATCGCCAGAAATCAAGGGCTGAACGTCAAATCCAGTGGATTGATGTTCTTTTTGATTATTCCAATCGGGGCATTTGTAGATGTTGACGAAGACCAACTTGCCA
>JAOZIC010000030.1:16286-19296 GCA_026014605.1 Candidatus Bathyarchaeota archaeon | reverse complement strand
TGTTTCCTTTTGAACCTCAATCCTAAGCTTCATCTTGTCAACCGATGCAGCATCGCGCTCTTTACGTTTCTCCAAACTGTCCTTGAGCTTCTCCATCCGCTCAGCCTGCTTAGTTTTCATGTCCTTGAGCCGCTGCCTGTAATTCGCAACTGTTTCGCGCTGCCGTTTAACGCGGTTATTCAACTTAGCAACGTCTTTGCTTTCACCCTTTTGAGCTTCCAACTGATTTTTCAGCTCTTCCAGCCTCGCTTCAGCCGACATCAAACGCTCAGTCTGCTTAACCATGCGTTCTTCAAACGTTTTGGTTGCATCTTCCATTCTTTGCTTAATCTTGGCTTGCGCAGATTTCGCACGTTTTTGCAAAACAACCAGTCTGTCCTTCTTTTTCTGCAGCGAAGAATTCCAAGTCTTAGAAATCGTCCGTTTATGGTTACAAACCTTTGCAGCTTCCAGATTTGCCATCGTTGCCACATATTTTTTGACATATTCTGGCTCTTCGGGCGTAACAGGCGTTTTGTCCAGCTTAGTTTTCACCGCATCCGTGGCATAAAGAGTACGAAACACCTTAGCGGAAAGCCCTGTCATTACTTCGTCTAAAAATTCGCTGACCTGACTGGAACCAACCCCGTCAAAAAGGGCGGCGTCCGTGTTTTCTGAGAACTCTTTGAGGTTTTTGATAACAACCTCTGGAAGTTTAGTTGTGAAAATGTGGGGCACGCTGTCTTTTCCCAAAAAGTTGAACGAAACCGTGCCATCACCATTAATTTCAATGTGCTCTTTTCTGAGCGTTGAAGCCCCCACAGTGTCGGCTTCGTCGGGGTCTTTTTCGTCGCCAACCCTGATTTTTAGTTTGTCGATAAGAAAACAGACAGTAGCAGTTTTGCGGCGCTTCAAATCATCCGATTCCAAATTCAGCAAAATATGCTTCTTTACCTTGCTTAAAACTGCAAGAATCAGAAAACCACACATACTTCATTTTGCCGCTCAGTTTATCCTGCCAGCGGGCAACCCAGATTGCGTCAGGCTCCCAGACAATATCATTCCATTCACCTTCGGGTCTTGGCGCATCATCTGACAAGTTTAGTATGATGTCCTTTTTTGTTGGGCCTTCTTTCCAGCTTCCACGCATTGGATGCTGTCCACGACCCATGAAAATTGAGCTTGGTTCTGCAACGTAGTTGGCAAGTTCCATTTTTTCGCCGTCAACATACGCGTAACCATATTTTTCTTTGTTAGCTTCTCTTGCCTCTTTTCTTTCTGCGGCTTGTTGTTTCTTTTCTTCGCGGGGAAGATTCTTTTTGTATTCTCTTTCCTGTTCGACAAGAGCAACAATTTTTGAAAAGTCCACATCGCCTGGTTTGACTTTTATTCCGAGTTTTTCTGAGAAGTCTTTGTGGAAGTTTTTAGCAAAGACTTTGTCGTCAACGTAGGGTGTTCCAACTTTTTTTGCCCACGCTACTGCCATCTCTTCCTGCGGCGTTGTTAATGTTACTTCTTTGCCGTTTATTTTGACTGTAAGGTTTTTTCCTTCGTATCTTTCGGGAACCAAGACGCCATTGTGGTGAAGACTTTCCATGTGGTTATCGCCTGTTTTAGTTTCTTTAATACGTGAAATGAGAAAACATAAAGTTTTTTCTTATCCGCTGCTACTCTAACAGCACATAAAACAAGATTTAATGGTTTACCTAAGTAAATGTGAATTTGAGGCAAAAAAATTGGGTGTACAAGATTTACAAAAGATACGCAGTGTCGCTGATTACCAGTTTGGCAAAGGTGTGGGCGCTAAATTCTTTTCTGACGACGTAAGAATCGTTTACTCGCGCAACACTGGAAAAATCAGGCACATATACTTGGGCGACGATTTGCTGGTGACGCTTCGTCCTACTACGGGGATGTTTATTTTGACAATAGCAGGCGCCAAACACATGATAAGCAAAGTTAACCCTGCTCCTTTGTGGGTACGTGTTGAAGACTTCGCCGAACCGTTTATTGCAAAAGGGCGGAGCGTGTTTGCTAAACATGTAACTGACGCTGACCAAAACATACGACCACGCGAAGAAGTAATAGTAATCGACAAAAACAACCACGTTTTAGGTGTTGGTTGGGCACTATTAAACGGACCAGAGATGCTATCTTTCCAGCGGGGAATCGCAGTTAAGGTTCGCCGTGGGGTTTCGGAAAAAAGTTAAGAAGGCACCTTGCATCTATACAGTTGGGAGACACATATGCGAAAAAAAATGAATCCACGAAACGCAAAACGGATGATGCAACGAATGGGCATGAACATGGGAGAAATGCCCGACGTCCAAGAAGTCATATTCAAAACAAGTGACAAAGAAATCGTGGTAGAAAACGCCGCAGTTGCAGTTCTTGAGATGCAAGGACAAAAAATCTTTCAGGTAACCGGAGAAGTAAGCGAACGCGCACTACAATCCGAATCCACTAAAGTGGTTATCCCCGAAGAAGACGCACAACTAGTAGCCGACCAAACCGGAAAAAGCATCGAAGACGCAAAACGCGCCCTAGAAGACAGCGAAGGAGACCTCGCAAAAGCAATTCTTTTACTTCAAACAGGCGGCTAAGTCTAGTATTGGATACCCTTTGTGGTAACCATCTCTTTAGGATGTTTTAGGTCCTTTATTTCGTTAACAAAATCAGCCCTGTCTATGAACTGTTGCGGGGCGTACCGTCCAGTTAAAACTACATCCGTCTGTTTTGGCAAATCATTCAACAACTCCAGTACCTCGTCCACCGTTAACATGTTGCAGTGAACCGCCAGATTCACCTCATCCAAAATCAGCAGGTGAGGCTTGTTTTCTTTAACAACTTTTTTCGCAAATTCTATGCCATCTTTTGAAAGTTTGCGGTCCCGTTCATCCAAGTTGTCTAATCCAATCCATCCCTTTCTGCCAAACTGGTAAATCTCGTAGTATGGCGCAAGCTTTTTTCTTATCTTGTATTCTCCAGTGTTTTTCCACCACTTCAAAAACTGGATTAACACAACTCTGCG
>JAOZIC010000030.1:8207-16186 GCA_026014605.1 Candidatus Bathyarchaeota archaeon | reverse complement strand
TGTATTCTCCAGTGTTTTTCCACCACTTCAAAAACTGGATTAACACAACTCTGCGCCTGTGACCAACAGACCTTAACGCTAAACCCAATGCGTTTGCGGTTTTGCCTCCACCTGTTCCTGTATACAAGTAAATGTAGCCCAAACCTTGTTTCCCCCGTTTTTGTGGCTAAAATTCTTTGATATACAAACGTGCAGTTGCCACATTAGTGTTTACCTGCCGTGTTGCAAAGAAAAATATAATTCCAGTTTTCGCACATATCTTGTTAACTGCATATGGGAAACCATATGACCCACAAAACTAATCAGGTGAATAACAGTGTTTGATGCCCAATTTTTTGCTGTAACGTTTGTCGGATGGCTAATTTTCATGGTATTGGCAATAATCAACGGCACAGTCAGAAACAAGGTGTACAAACCAGTTGTCGGAGACTTAACTGCCCATCGCATTAGCACCGTAATTTTTGTAACACTGATTTTTGTTGTAACATACCTGATTCTGCAGGTGTCTGGTGTTGTGTTAACAGATTTTTCGGCAATAACCATGGGTGCCATCTGGGTAACTGTTACCATACTTTTCGAGTTTGTTGCCGGACATTATGTGTTCAAAAATCCGTGGGAAAAACTACTTGCAGACTACAACATTTTCAAAGGCAGAGTATGGCTCGCGGTTTTGGTTGCTTCGTTTTTAGCGCCTTATCTCATGAACCTTCTGCGGTAAACAATATCTTGGTTTGATGCTTTGCTAAAAAAGGGCTTATTTGTCCGTTTGTTAACTGTTTATGTGTAACACCAGAAGCGGATGTGTTGTTTGTTGTCACAGTTTGGTAAAATCTGTTTAGAACCAGTGGGTTTTGTAAAAACAAAAGCAGTTGGCAAAGAAGTACGGGACAAAAACGTTGTTTCCCAACTAGTTTTCCGTAAAGACCTGCTTGAAGCATTGGATGGTGTAGAAGAGTTTTCACACCTGTTTGTTTTGTTTTGGCTGCACGAAATGTCCGACCAAGACCGAAAAATAATGAAAGTTCACCCACGCGGAAGAGCAGACATGCCGTTGTTGGGGCTTTTTGCTACGCGGTCGCCTCGTCGCCCTAACCCGATTGGGCTTACCCGCGTTAAACTGTTAAAAAAGGAAGGCAACGTCCTTACTGTTCAGGGTTTAGACGCTTATGACGGCACGCCAGTTTTGGACATAAAACCGTTTGACAGCTGGGACACTACAGAAGATTTCAAAGTTGCAGACTGGTGGAAACAACTGGACACAGAAAAAACAGAGAAGAGTAGAAACTAGGTTCTACTCGGCGGCTTTCACTTTTTGGGCAAACTCTTTTCCAAACTCGTAACACTTTTGCAGTTCTTCTGTGGTAGGAACCCACTTTGTCATTATTGCGGGCAAAACCAATTCCATGCCTGCACTTTTCAACACTGCTTCAATAGTTCTTGTAGCTCCTCCACCCCATCCATATGAACCAAAAACTGCAGCAATCTTGTTTTTCGGTCTAAGTCCTTCCATTTCCACTAAAAACGGAGCTACCGTAGGCAAAATACCATTGTTGATAGTAGCTGACCCAACAAGCAATCCCTTGGCGTGTAATAGTTCGCCGATGATGTCGCCGTGGTCAGAAACTGGAAGCCGATACAACTTTACTTCGACGCCTTCGCTGACGATGCCTTCAAGCATTGCTTTTGCCATCTTTTCGGTGCTTGCCCACATGGTGTCGTAGACGATTATGATTTTCTTGTCTGCTGCGCCGCTTGCCCACTTCAAGTATGCTTTAACGATTTTCATGGGGTCTTTGCGCCAAATAACACCGTGACTGGGTGCAATCATGTCTATTTTTAAGCCGAGTTTTTGGACTTCCTCAATTTTGCGAGTAACAACTGAACTGTAAAGCCACAAAATATTCGCATAATATTTCCCTGCTTCCCACATCAATATCTCTTGATCCACTTCGTCGGCAAACCGTTTAGATGACGCCAAATGTTGACCAAATCCGTCGTTAGACAAAAGCAATGCATCTTTTTCGATATACGTAAACATCGTGTCAGGCCAATGAAGCATCGCAGCCTCAAGAAACGTTAAGGTTCGTTCGCCTAAGTTTAGTGTGTCGCCAGTTTTTACGGTTTGGAATTTCCAGTTTCCAAAATAGTGTTTTTCCAGTCCAGCTTTGCAGTTGGCGGTGCCAACTACCGTGGCGTTGGGTGCCATCTTTAAGATTTCTTTGATTGACCCTGAGTGGTCTGATTCCACGTGGTTTGCTATGATGTAGTCGATTTTGGATGGGTCGATTATTTCTTTGATTTTTTGTATCATCTCGGCACAGAATTCGTGATGAACCGTGTCTACCAGTGCTACTTTTTTGTCTATGATTAGGTACGCGTTGTATGTGGTTCCTCGTTGGGTTGAGTAACTAAAACCGTGGAAGTGTCTGATGTTCCAGTCGATTGCTCCAACCCAAAAAATGTTTTCTAAAACTTTAACCGGAGGCAAATCTTTGCTCACCACTAACCAGTTGAATACCACTGTGTATTAACTTTCCCAATTTTTGCGAATAACTCAGGTCGTTATTTTTTGGGCAGTTTTTGTTTATAGAAAACTAACGTTAACGCAAACACTCCTAACATCGACAACATAACTGCCAACGACGAAAATTCTGGAATAACCCCCCCGCCTCCAAGGGGTGTGCAAGAGATTATTTCTCCTGTGTCTGCCCAAATTGACACAAAGATTCTGTTGATGTTGCCTGGGTACACTTTGTCCAGATACAGTTCTATGTTCCAGCTTGGATACAGTGTTAACGGTTCTTTGACTCGTGTTGTTATAAGTTCTACTGGTCGGGGTTCGTCTATTACAACAAAATCTGTCACTTGCTGGTCTTCTGCAGTCCACGAAAATGTTTCCACGTAATCTAACGCGATGTTTACTGCTTCTTGTTCCAAAACCGTAACTTCTGAGCTGCCAACCGTGTATAACCGCCAGTTGTCGTCAAAACCCGTTAATGTTTCTTGGTAAAATTCCATGTTCATCCACGGAAACGCAACACCGTCTAAAACGGCTTCAAACTCAAACGCAGTGTAGTTTGTTTTGGTTGTTACTGTTAGTTTGGCGGTTCCCTGTGTTGTTGTTCCATTTGTTGTAACGTCGGCACCGTCAAGTATGGTCTGCAGTGCAGTGTAATCTTTAACGCCGTCAAAATCTGGGTCACCGATATACTGTTGGTATCTTTGAATGAAGCCCTTCGCCGCCTCAGCTACATCTGTTGGTTGAGGTTGACTGTATATGAGTTCATTGCGTGTTCCTATCATGCAGTTTGCAAACGTTTTGTTTTTGAACATGAACGCTGCTTCTGCCTCGGTTTCGTTACCAATAAGACCGTAAACTATGTTATCTTGCGCAAAACCGTTCAAGTCTTCGGGAAAGCGTTCATCTTGTAACTGTAAAACTGCTTCATATTTGGTCATGTCCAGCAATACAACATCTTCCAAAAACTCTAACGCTTTTTCTGGAACTGTTAATTCGGTCGAATATGCTGGAACAGCCAAGTTAGACGCTGCAAAAACAATAAAAACACATAACAAAACCGCCAACATGAAACGTCGGAGCGCTAGCATTCTTCTAAAGTTGCCCATTTTTCATCTAATATACCATGTTTTTGGTTACGTATAGCTGTTTTTCAAAATTATGTTTGGTGATGCAACATTTTTTATACTAAATCAACAGAATAGGCTGTTTGCATATGCAGTTTCCTTTTTGAAGGAACACCGCAGTTGGTGAAAAAAATGGTTTACTGTACAAAATGTGGTACAAAAAACGAAGACGACGCAACCTACTGTGTTAACTGCAAACAACCATTACAGGTTACCCAATCCGTAAGACGCGAAAGAAGACAAAAAGAAAGTGACTGTTTCGGGTTGCCTCACGGCGGCTCAATTGTCGGTATCGTTATTGGCATTTTGGTTATTTTGTGGGGAGTCACGTCTGTTCTTCACATTAGCTTTGGAGAATTCATCTGGCCATTTATCATAATAGTGTTCGGAACACTGATGGTTCTAGGCGCTTTATACTCAATGCGCAGCAAACGCTGACACACACCTTTCCCTTTTTTCTATGCTCGAAGTCTACAGTTTGGAGTATCGCAACCGCCACAGATTACTTCATGGTCATACCCCGAAAGCGAAATTCGGGTAAACAACCAAAAAACAATCAAACAAATAACAACCAAATCAAAAATCAAACTACCAATCAACGAGTCGATTCCCACCAAAACAGAAACTGCTCCCAAAACAAAGATTATGTTTGCTAAAAAGCGAGCAACACTGCCGAACTTGTATTGAAACAGCCCAAGTGTTGTGGCTAAAACTCCTGCAAAAACTAGCGAACTACTGTTTTTTGTTAATTGAATTTCAACAAAGAAGTATACCACGGAAACAACTAACGCCAAAACTCCGCCAACAAGCAGTCCTAGGCATGCGGAACAAACTGTTTTGTTGTTTAGTCGCAAAACGTGTGCGTTGTATTTGCCGCAGTCTGGGTGATGCCCCTTTAATGTGGGGTTTGTGTCGTGAGAATTTGGGTCGTCCATGTTTGTAGGCGATTTTTTGTTTGTTATTCTAACGATTTTTCCACATTGGGTGGGAGAAAAGACTGCAACAACTCCTAATGCACAAAAACTGCAAAAAACTGCCCCAACAACAGGTTTCCTCCAAGCAACTGGGTTGGCGCTTGTTGGCGGAAAAAACGTCAAAGCTACTACAAGGGCTAAACCCGCCAAAGAAACCGTGAGTTGATATTTTATCTCAGTTCGCATGTTTTGTTCCTTTTTTCATCTCTAGAACAGTGCTTTAACCTGATTCACTATGCCTTGGGACGCCATGTAACGGTAAAGCCTGCGTTTCAGAGCCTTTCTTGAAAAGATGCCTCCAACCCGTCGGCTCCATGAACCAAAAAAGCTTCTGTAACAGTTGTACAGCTCTTCCTGAACTTCCTTTGTGGTCAATGTTTCTGTTGGCATTATTGCATGAACCATGTCATAGTTTGCCCAGTTATGGTCATGAATCCAACCGTTCTGTTGTGCCTGCTCGTAAACCCCGGTTCCCGGAAACGGCGTCAGAATCGCAAAAATCGCCAAATCAGGGTCCAAATCGTTCGCAAACTCCCGCAGAGCCGCAATTGATTGGTTTGTGTCTTTTCTTTGCCCTATGATGAACATGCCCTGCGAGAAGATGTCGTTTTCTTTAAGAAGTTTAACCGCCTTTTTTGCGTCTTCTGGTGTTGTTTCTTTCTGGAAAGAATCCAAAGTGGACGAACTGTTGCTCTCCACACCTAGCAACACCCAACGCAGCCCAGATTTTCGCATCTTCGGTAACACCTCTGGGTGCTTTACCACATCGTCGCATCTAACCTGCATAAACCACATCATGTCATCTGAAAACTTTCGGCTAATCAACTCATCCGCTAAATCGTTTGCACGTTTACCTAAACCGTAGTTGTCGTCGGTTAACCACAAAAACCTGCTACCATAGTTGTCGTAACAGTACTCAAACTCGTCTGCTATACGTTTAGCCGACTTTTGTCTCCATCTGCTTTGCCAGTGCCGCCACTGAGTACAAAACGTGCACTGATGCGGACAACCACGCGACCCCTCGATAAGCGCGTATCTGGTTTTGTTGCCTGCCATAGCCGTGAAATGATATTTATCAACCAAGTTTTCGACAAACTTGTATCCCGGAAAAGGTAGGTCGTCAAGATTTTCAATCAACTGCTGAGCAGGGTTATGAGCAATCTGCCCGTTGTTTCTAAACGAGATTCCATCAACTCCAGAAAACGGTCGCCCATCAGAAACTTTCTGTGATAAATCTGAAAGCGCTATTTCGCCTTCTCCACGCACAATCACGTCGATTTCAGGGTACGTTTTCAGGCTCTCTTCAGCCAACACCGTAAAGTGCTGACCGCCCGCAACTGTAACTATGTCGGGGTTGACCTGTTTTGCTAGTTCCAATGTTCTAACAGAAACATACGTGTTGCAAGTAGCAAGGGCACTGGACGCAACCATGTCAGGGTTAAACGATTCAATACGTTTTTGTAGCCCATTCCACTCTAAACCTTCGGCGTTGCAGTCCACGACCTGAATTTCTACGTTTTTGTTCTGTTGTTCCAAAAACGCCGCAAGCTGAAGCACACCATACGGTGGAGGCAAATATTCACCCATGACAAACCAGTAATCTTTTGGGGGCTCTACAAACATCAGCTTCACTTGTAGGTCACCTGTATGGCAACCTTGTTTCTGGTTTTGTGCTGATTACATTTTCGCTTACAATTGTGATTAATATGAAATGTTATGTGTAAAAAGAGCCAGTTATGTTGTTAACTGTTCAGAGTTTGCCTTTTAGTGCCGTTTCGCAGTGGTTACATGGAGTGTTTGGGTTTGTGCAGAGCTTGTTTGTGATTGGGCATGTGATTATTTTTTCTTTGAGCCAAAGATGCAGTGCCTCGCCGACCGCTTTGGAAATGTCCTCTTCCATGGATTGGACTAGCTGTAATAGTTTGGAGTTTACCTGAACGTTAACGTGAGCCATTTTTTTCAACCTGTTTTTGTTACACTGGTATCAATCTGTTTTAAGGTGTATGAACATGAAATCTTAATCAGGAATAAAACAGTATTTTCCAATTCGGAGTATACTTAACTATGCAATACATCTTTTGGGCAAAGAACTGCTTTTTGATAACCCAACAAAAAGATGAACTTTATTACAACCGAAAACGCAAGTAACTGTGAAAACCAACCAAAAATGGTGATTTATGTTGAAAATTGCGGTTTCTGGAAAAGGTGGCGTAGGAAAAACTTTAGTGTCTGGGACTCTGGCAGGATATTTTGCACAAAAAGGCTATAAAGTAATGGCAATCGACGCCGACCCCTCACCCAACTTGGCTTTAACATTGGGGATACCTGTTGAAGAAGCAAACAAAATAGTTCCAATTTCCGAAAACGCCGAATTATTAGACAAAAAAACCCGAACAGACTACCCTGGTGTGTATAAACTCCATTTCACAGTTGATGACATAATTGAAGAAAACGGGATGCAATCACCATACGGCGTAAACCTTCTGGTAATGGGAACAATAAAATCAGCTGGCAGCGGATGCGCATGTGGAGCAAACGCGGTAGTACGTGAACTGCTTCGTCACCTTATAGTTGACCGCGACGAAATAGTAATAGTTGACATGGAAGCTGGCGTAGAACACATGGGACGCGGAACAGCCAGCCAAGTGGACGCTATGCTAGTGGTTGCAGATTCTAGCAGAAAATCTTTGGAAATCGCCAAAAAACTGAAAATCTTTGCTAATCAGGCTGGAATCAAAAATGTTTACATTGTTGGAAACAGGGTACGGGACGCGGAAGAAAAAGAGTTAATCACTGATTTCACGCAAAAAAACGATCTTTCTTTGTTGGCTTTGATTCCATACGATGACACCGTAGTAAAAGCTGACCGTGTCGGAGAAGCGCCCCTAAAATATGCTGAAACCTCTGAGGGTGTAAAGGCTATCCAGAGCATAGGAGAGAAACTGCTTCAACTAGACACGAAATCTGCTGAATCGGAAACATCTTAAATACAACTCACAAATATACAACAACACAAGGAATGCCAAATGGAACTACCTGAACAAAGAATCATTGGAGCACTCTTCTTGCTTGCGGGAATAACCTGTCTAGCCGCGGGTCTTTACACCGAACAGTTTACAGTTGTTGTGGACATAATCAGCGAAGTATTATCCGCAGCAATCGCCGGATAAACTCCGTTTCCTTTTTATCTGGACTTCCAAAGTCCAACCAGTTGAGGAACTTCTTTTAGAGGATTATCTAAAACCATCGAAACCCCAACCGTGCACTCAAGCCAGCAGCCTTTGCATGCAGAAACTTTGCGCCATCCCATGTTTTCTTGGGTGGGTTTTAGGTCTGTGTTAACTGACCCGTTTAATACAT